>JAZFRG010000322.1:0-10431 GCA_036445535.1 Sphingomonadales bacterium | reverse complement strand
CATAATGTAAGACAGGATGGCACCGGAAGAGCCGACCAAGGCACCGGTGACGATCAGCGCATTGTTGCCCAGCGTAAAACCAATTCCGGCGGCCGCCCAGCCGGAGTAGGAGTTCAGCATCGAGATTACCACCGGCATATCCGCACCGCCGATCGGGATGATCAGCAAAAAGCCGATTAGAAAGCTTAAAATCGTCAGCCACCAGAAAACATTCAGGCCCAAAATTTCAACACCCGAAACCATCTCAGCCCCCGGAACCATCGCCAGCCAACCGATGCCGCCAAGAATTGCTAAAAGGATACCCCCATTAATGACATGCCTGCCGGGCAGCGTAATCGGTGCGCCGGACATCAAACCCTGCAATTTCAAAAAGGCAATGATTGAGCCTGAAAAGGTAATCGCGCCGATGGCGGCCCCCAGGCTCATTTCAATTTTGCTGGCCATGAAAATTTGGCCCATATTGTCAGTAATGCCAAAAGCACCGGGGTTCAAGAACGCCCCAGCGGCAACCAGAACCGCGGCCAGGCCGACCAGAGAATGGAAGGCGGCGACCAGTTGCGGCATGGCCGTCATGGCGATCCGTCGGGCAATAATAAAACCGATACCGCCACCGACCGCAATAGCGCCCAAAATCCACTCATAAGAAATAATATCGGGGGAAAGCACGGTGGTGACAATGGCAATCACCATCCCTAAAACACCGAACATATTGCCTTTGCGGCTGCTTTCCGGCGACGACAGGCCTCTGAGCGCCATGATGAACAGGACCGCGGCGACCAGATAAGCAAAAGCTGTTGCGTCTACATTAAATTGCGACATACCGAGCGCCCCCTAGTCCTTTTTCTTTTTGTACATCGCGAGCATGCGCCCGGTGACGGCAAAACCGCCGAAAATATTCACCGCTGCCAAGCCAATCGCAATCAGGCCCAGAATTTTGGACAGCGCCATGCCCTCAGGGCCGGCGGCAATCAGGGCACCAACAATAATCACGGATGAAATGGCATTGGTAACCGACATTAAGGGGGTATGGAGTGCCGGTGTTACCGACCAGACGACATAGTAGCCGACGAAAACCGCCAGCGCAAAAATTGACAGTTGCTGGATAAACGGGCTTGCTACCAGGATTAAAACATCCATGTTATTTCCCTCCTTGATAATTGGGGTGTATGACTTTTCCATTCCGGGTCATGGCGGTGCCAGTCATAACCTCGTCTTCCCAATCGATCTTGAGTTCTTTTTTCTCAGGATCAACCATGAGCGCAATGAAATTAAAAAGGTTTTTGGCATAAAGCGCTGAGGCATCAGCCGCCAAGCGTGATGGCACATTCAAGTGACCAACAATTTTAACGCCGTAAGCATCCACCACCTTACCGGGTTTGGATAATTCGCAATTGCCACCCATCTCAACCGCAAGATCAACGATCACCGAACCCGGTTTCATGGTTTTTACCATGGCTTTGGTGATCAGCATCGGCGCCGGACGCCCCGGGATAAGGGCTGTAGTAATCACAATATCCTGTTTGGTAATGGTCGCGGCAATCAGGGCGGCTTGCTTTTTCTGGTAGGCCTTGCTCATTTCCTTGGCGTAGCCGCCCGAGGTTTCGGCGTCTTTCGCCTCATCATCCTCGACCATGACAAATTTACCCCCGAGACTTTCGACCTGTTCCTTGGCCGCCATCCTGACGTCAGTCGCGGAAACAATTGCGCCCAGGCGTTTGGCGGTTGCTATCGCCTGCAGGCCTGCAACCCCCGCGCCCATCACCAGAACCTTGGCAGGTGCCACGGTGCCGGCGGCGGTCATCATCATCGGAAAAGCCCGGCCATATTCATTTGCGGCATCCAGAACCGACTTATAGCCCGCCAGATTGGACTGGCTGGACAAAACGTCCATTGATTGCGCGCGGGAAATGCGCGGCATCAGCTCCATGGCAAAGGCCATAACGCCCGCCTTGCCAAGCGCCTTGATATTATCCATTTCGGCATGGGGCCTAAGCGTGGCCGCCAGAATTGAGCCCTTTGGTAAGGCCCCCATTTCCATTTTATCAGGCCCTTGAACCTTGAGGATGACATCAGCCCCCCGAGCGGCATCCTTGGCCGATTTTGCGATTGCGGCACCGGCATCTTTAAACGCGCTATCGGGAATAGATGAATTGTCGCCAGCGCCAGCTTCAACAGAGACGCTAAAGCCAAGGCCTATAAATTTCTTCACGGTTTCGGGCGTCGCGGCAACGCGCTTTTCCCCTTCCCGTCGTTCTTTTAGAACCGCTAGTTTCATTCATGGCTCCCCATAAAAAAAATCCTGAGACCTTGGGGCTCAGGACCAGGAAACGCGCAACATGATCATCAAAAAAATGAGAGTGAGCGCAATTCCCAACATTGAAAATTGTAAAATCTTTAAAAAATAATGGTACTGGTTTTTCCGGCTGTCCCGGAAATCTCCCTTTTTGTAGGTTGCCATAATAAATGTCCCCCTTGGTCGAAAATTCGAATAAACCTTAACCGCAGATTTCGGGTTGCGCAACAGGGTTTCACGGACTTTTTTTGAAGGACTTTTTGGTCCTTCATTTTGCCAAAGTTTCGTGTCAAAACAGGAGCCATGAAAAACCCCATCGGGATATGTGATTCTGGCTCGGGCGGGCTAACCATTCTGGAAACCCTGGCAAAAGCCCTGCCCAAACAATCGTTCATTTATTTGGGGGATCACAAGCGCGCGCCCTATGGCCACCGCAGTGAAGAAGAAATTCTGAAATTTACCATCGAGCTGGTGGAAACGCTTTTCAAAAAAGGCTGCAAGCTGGTGATCGTGGCCTGTAATACCGCCAGTGCCGTCGCGCTCCGCCAAATTCAGGAAAAATGGTTGCCAAAGCACTACCCCGATCACCGCACGCTCGGGGTTCTGGTGCCGATGGTTGAAGCCCTGACCGGTCTGGAGTGGGACCGCTACAACCCCGGCATCAGCCATGTTCCCCAGAAAAATCTGGCGGTTTTTGCCACCCAGAAAACCGTCGATAGCGGGGCTTACCCGCACCAGGTCAGGCTCAGGGTGCCCAATTTTCAGGTTATTCAACAAGCCTGCCCGGGGTTGGTTAACGCCATTGAGAACAATGCCAGGGAGGCTGAACTAAAGGCGCTGGTTTCGGCGTGCTGTAAAAAGCTCTCCGGGCAAATGTTCGGTGAAAAACTGGATGTGGTTTTCTTGGGCTGCACCCATTACCCGTTGGTGGAAAACCTGTTTCGGGATTGTTTGCCAGAAACCGTCGAAATTTTATCCCAACCTAAAATTGTTTCCGCCTCGCTTAAGGTTTATTTAAAAAAACATCCAGAATTTAAGGGCGGGGAAAAACAAACCCTTGAATTTCTGACGACCGGAAATCCGGAGAATTTAGGCCACCTGGAAAAATTTCTGCACAAATCAAGTCCGCCCTTTAAGAAGAACTAGGATCTGAACTTATTCCCACTCGGCCTGAACTTTCTGAAACGCCTTTGCAATCAGCCGACCGAAAAGGTCCTGACCCTTTTTGTCCCGAACCAGATCCTGCCTGACTTCCAGGGTGGCGTGGGGCAGATTATGACGGGCCCCATGGTGATCCATGGTGCAAAATAAATATTTGCCCGAATAGGGTTCGTTCCAGCCGACGTGAAAACCCTCGGCCTCGAAACACTCGCCCATGGCTTTTGCCAGCCGGTCATCCTGGTTCCACATCACCGCGATTTCCCAGGGCCGTTTAACGTGTTCATAAATCGGCGTGAAAGTATGGATGCCTGCAATCAGCGGGTTCGCGGTCCGGCGCTTTGCCAAGACTTTTTCGCAGGCCTCATGGAACGGGGTGTAATAGGCGGATATCCGTCTTTCGCGCTCGGCATGATTTAGCCCAAGATTGCCTGGGATTTCTATACCCTCGCTGCTTTCTGTCACCAAAGTGGGATCATCAAGCGCGCGGTTGGTATCTATTAATAATCTTGAATGGTTGGCCAGAACCGCAACCGCATTAAGCTCCCGGGACAGATGCCGGGTCAACGCGCCGGCGCCAATATCCCAGGCAATGTGGGTCGCCAGGTAATGGGGATTAAGCCCCAAAGTGCCATATTTGTCCGGCAAATGGTTCGAGGCGTGGTCACAAATCAGGACCACCTGGGCGGGTCCATTTGGGTTCAAAACTTCGGGCTTTAATTTCATATAGTTGTAATAATCTTTTTCTATGGGCTAGACTTGGAAATAGGTATCAAAGGTGTATATAGGACCCCATGATTAGCCGCAAAAGAAAAACGAAAATTATTGCAACTTTAGGGCCTGCCAGCCATGGCGCCCGTGAAATTGAAGCGCTTTATAACGCCGGTGCCGATGTTTTCAGACTCAATATGAGCCACGGCTCGCTGGAAGACAAAGCCATCCACATTAAACACATCCGTAAAGTCGAAAAAAAGGTTGGGCGCCCGATTGCCATTATTGCCGACCTGCAAGGGCCAAAGCTTAGAATTGGAACCTTTGAGGACGGCAAGGTAAAGCTCAAAAAGGGCCAAAGCTTTACGCTGGACCTTTTGGCCAAGCCCGGGGATGAAACCAGAGTCGGCTTCCCTCATCCCGAAATTTTTACGGTTGTCGGCAAAGGCACCTGTATATTACTGGACGATGGCCGGATTAACCTAGCGGTCGAGAAGGTCACCCCCAAGGCCATCCAGTGCAAGGTCAAGGTTGGTAAAAAGCTTTCCAACAACAAAGGCGTTAACCTGCCCCATACGGTTTTGCCGCTAAAGGCTTTGACCAGAAAAGACAAACGCGATCTGAAATTTGCTCTTGAACAGGAAGTCGACTGGATTGCGCTTTCCTTTGTCCAGCGACCCGAGGATGTCAAAGAGGCCAAGCGCATTGTAAAAGGCCGCGCCGGGGTTTTGGCAAAAATTGAAAAACCCGCAGCCCTTGGTCAGTTGGAAGAAATTTTACGGGAGGCCGATGCCAGCATGGTGGCGCGCGGTGACTTGGGCGTTGAAATGCGCGTTGAGGAAGTCCCGATTATCCAGAAACAAATCGTCCGGCTCGCCCGGTCATTGGGTAAGCCGGTGGTAGTCGCCACGCAAATGCTGGAATCGATGATCACCAGCCCGCTACCTACCCGGGCCGAGGTCTCAGACGTTGCCAATGCGATTTTTGACGGCGCCGATGCGGTGATGTTATCGGCCGAAAGCGCGATCGGGGAATTCCCGATCGAAGCTACTGCGATGATGGACAAAATCGCCACCCAGATTGAGGGCGACCCCGATTACCGGAAAATGCTGCGGGAGGAAAAACTGGCCAGTGCGCCTTCAACCGATGAAGCGATTACAGCGGCTGCCAGGCAAATCACCCGTGATCTGAAAGCCGCCGCCATTGTCACCTTTACGACTTCGGGCTCGACCGCACTCAGAGCCGCTAGGGAGCGCCCAACGTCCCCTATCCTGGTCCTGACCCCAAATTTGCATGTCTCAAGGAAGCTGTGTCTGGTCTGGGGGTTGTATTCAGTCAAAACCAAAGATGTGAGCTCGTTTGAAGAAATGCTTGGCAAGGCCAAGCGCATTGCCTACCGCCAGGGCCTTGCCAAAAGGGGCGATAAAATTGTCGTCACCGCCGGCGTACCCTTTGGTGAGCCCGGCTCAACCAACGTTCTGCACATTGCAGATATTAAGGGGACTGAACTTAAATCCCGCGCCAGGGAAATTTTCAAAAAGAAGTAGTTACAAAAGGTTTCGCGCTTTTAAATCCTTCTCAAGGGTTTTGGCATCGGTGAAATGATGGCCAACGAAGCCCACCTTTTCCCCGGCTTTGATATTAGCCAGCTTGTCATCGATAAAAAGCGCCTCCCCGTCCTCAACACCAAACCTATCTTTAGCAAGGTGATAAATCGGCAGCTCAGGTTTGACGAGGCCAATTTCACCGGAAACAACGATGTCCTCAAACGCCCCTACCCAGGAAAATTCTGACCTTAGTTCGGGGAAGGTTTCCGCCGAATAGTTGGTCAGCGCATATAGCGGCACCCCCCCCGCCTGCAATTTATATAAAAGTTCAACCACCTCATCGATCTGGCCGGGGATGGTCTCAGACCAGCGCTCACGAAAAGCATAAATCAGGTCTGTGTACTTGGGGAAATCCATTGATCTTTGCGACAAGCTGACGGCAAAGGGAAGCCCGCGGTCGTGTTCGTGGTGCCATTCAAAATTTACGACTTCTTTCAGGAACCAGTCGAGTTCTTCAGGGTCGTCGATCAGTTTTTCATAAAGGCCTCTGGGGTCCCAATAGATCAGGACCTTGCCGATATCAAAAATCACCGATGTTGGTTGATTTGCCATAAAAAAATGCCCCAAGCAGAACTCAGGGCATCCTACTTCAAAACCGGCCAGAAATTAACCCTGGCGTGCCTTGAACCTGCGATTGGTTTTGTTGATCACATAGGTACGGCCCTTGCGGCGAATAACGCGGCAATCGCGGTGCCGGTTTTTCAGCGATTTCAATGAATTGCGGACTTTCATGGCCGTATCCTTTTTATTATCATTCCTAAAACTACGCCCTTATTAAGCGCGTTGTGGCCGGATAAATAGGGAAATGGGCCCCTAATGTCAACCAGATAAACCAAAATTTACCTAAAAATTCTAGCACCCCCCTTAGAAGCGCACTAAGATGCTGGCTAGTTCAGGGAGAATCGCATGAAACGGCTAAATTTTGCTGGATTGGACAAGCTTTTACTGGCCCTTGCCGTAACCTTTTTGCTGGGGGCTTGCGCGGCGCCGGGGTTTCGCGCCGAGGTTACCCGTTTTCATGAAATTGATGTGCCCAGGGGGGAGCGGGTTTTAATTGTCCCCACGGAGGGTCTTGAAGCGGGTCTGGAATTTGAAAATTACGCCGCCCAACTGGAACAATATCTCGCCAATTATGGCTATTTACCAAGCCAGGAGGGTCGGCCGCAACTGCGCGCCACTTTTGGCTATTTTGCCAAGGCCGACCCTAATTATTACGCCCCCACCGGGCCCGTTTTGGGCATTGGATTTGGCGGTGGTGGCAACAACGTCGGGGTTGGAGCCGGTACAACGATTAATTTCGATGACGATGACGAGATTTATTTTCGCCACACCATAACCCTTGTCCTAACCAAGGCTGGAAGCGGAGAACGGGTTTATGAAGGCTCGGCCTCGGGCCACACCCGGGGCGAATATATGCCGGGGATGATTCCAAAATTGTTGGGGGCTTTGTTTATTAACTGGCCGGGGCCTTCGGGCACCACCGAGACCATTAAATTACCAGAAAACTAGAAGGAATTAATTCAGTGAAAATTTCAGATAATTTCGACAGCGGCAATATTATTGTTAAATCGGCTGAAAAGTTTGACGACATCCAGCTTGAAATAAAAATCGACAATGGCTCGCACTTTTATCAGTGGTTTCATTTTAGGTTAACCGGTGCCAAGGGCAAAGATTGCACAATGAGGATTATGAATGCCGGTGATGCCGCCTATCCCGGTGGCTTTGACGATTACAGCGTTTGTGTTTCCTATGACCGCGAATACTGGTTCCGGGTGCCGGTGGAATTCGACAAAAAAGTCCTGACCATCAAGCACACCCCCGAATTTGATTCGGTTTATTATGCCTATTTTGCCCCCTATTCGATGGAACGGGTGCTTGATTTAAACGCGGCGCTTGGCCAAAGCCCTAAGGTTGAGAACCGGATTATGGGTGAAACCCTGGATGGCCAGGATCTGGATTTGCTGGTGATCGGCAATCCGGGCGCAAAACCGCGCCTTAAATTCTGGGTCACGGCGCGCCAGCACCCCGGGGAAACCATGGCCAGCTGGTGGATGGAAGGCTTCTTATCCCGGCTTGTCGATGACGATGATCCGGTCTGCCGGAAGCTCCTTGATGAGGTGCAATTTTATGTCGTCCCCAACATCAACCCTGACGGTTCAAAACGCGGGCATCTCAGGACCAATGCGATTGGCATGAATCTCAACCGCGAATGGGATAAATCGACCATGAAAAAAAGCCCGGAGGTGTTCTTAACGCTTGAAAACATGGCCTCCGAGGGCATGGATTTCCATCTCGATATCCACGGCGATGAGGCGCTGCCCTACAATTTCCTGATCGGCATCGAGGGTATCCCGAACCTGACCGACCGGTTGAGCGAACTTTATGAGTTTTTCGTCGATACCATGTGTGATTTGAGCCCCGATTTTCAGAAAGAAAAAGGTTACCCCAAAGACAAACCGGGCAAGGCCGACCTCTCGATTGCCTCCAACTACATCGCCAACCATTTCGGGGTATTTTCAACCACCCTTGAGATGCCATTTAAGGACAATGCCAACCTGCCGGATCCCGACCAGGGCTGGTCCCCCGAGCGCTGTATGTTCTTGGGAGAAAGCTTTGTCGATGGCCTCTGGGCGCTTTCGAAAAAATATTAAATTTTAGGAGTTCGTCATGAAAAAGTTTTTACCCTTTTTTGCTGTTATTATTCTCTTTTTTTCTCCTTTATCCGTTTCCGCCCAGGAAGGTGAAAGAATTGCCATAACAAACGTAACCGTTCTGTTAATGCAAGAAGACCAGGTTTTTGAAAATGCAATTGTATTCATTTCTGAGGGCGAAATTTACGGTGTTTTCAGTATGGAAGGGTTTGATTACATTAATGATGAAGGGAATATCCACATAGAGGAAGAAGTAGAATTCCTTGAGCCATTTGAGGCTAATGAACCGATTTCTAATTTTGTCACAAGACTTGATGATGAAGGAATAAAAGAACTTGAGGCGAAACTTGGCTATAGTTTGCAACCCGACCCAATGAAAATCATTGACGGGACCGGGAAATTTCTGATCCCGGGCCTAGCGGAAATGCACGGCCATATCCCCGACGCAACGTCGTATAATCAGAACCTTGAAGACCTGCTTTTTCTTTTTCTTTCCAATGGCGTGACCACGGTCAGGGGTATGCTGGGCAATGACGGGCAGCTAAAACTGCAACAGGATATTCTGGAGGGTAAAATCCTAGGTCCCACCTTGTATCTAGGTAGCCCCAGTTTTCGGGGCAATTCGGTGACCTCGCCCCTGCAGGCCCGTAAAAAAGTCCGTGATCATGTTGCCGAGGGCTGGGATTTTCTGAAAATTCACCCCGGGCTGACCTTGAACGAATACAACGCCATGGCCGAGGAAGCGACCAAGGCTGGCATCACCTGGGGTGGTCATATCCCCTCAGACGTAGGCCTGTGGCGGGCCCTGGAAGCCGGGCAATCAACCATTGATCACCTGGATGGCTATGAGCTTTTCACCGGCACCGTGACCTTCAACGGGTTTTCCGGCACCGTCGAGGGCTATGGCACCGGCCCGGTAGACCAGGAACTATTAAATGAAGCGGTTCGCATTACCCTTGAAGCCGGTGCCGTAATTGTCCCCACCAACGCGCTTTGGAGTGTGCTGGTGGGCGGGGTATCGAAGCAAGAACTTGAAGCAAGGCCTGAAATGAAATACGCCAGCCCCGCTGAGCGCCGCAGCTGGGCGAGCCGCCACACCGATAACCGCAATAACCCGCAAACCAACCAGATCATTGAAAACCGCCGCCAAATTTTAAAAGCGCTTTATGACGGCGGCGTGCCGATCCTGTTGGGCTCCGACGCACCGCAATTGTTCTCGGTCCCGGGCTTTTCGATCCCCAGAGAGATGGAAAACATGGCCGCCGCTGGGATTGATAATCTGGGTATTCTGGCCGCAGGCACCATAAACGTTGGTGAATTTTTCAAGGACAAGGATGCCTTTGGTCAGATTGCCCCGGGCCAGCGCGCTGATCTCATTTTGTTGAACGCTAACCCTCTGGA
Organism: Sphingomonadales bacterium; assembly: GCA_036445535.1. GTDB lineage: Bacteria > Pseudomonadota > Alphaproteobacteria > Sphingomonadales > SMXR01 > SMXR01. The sequence continues at coordinate 610 of JAZFRG010000322.1, read as the reverse complement.
AGATATTTCCAACATCCGCGATATTGCTGGTGTAATGGTCCGCGGCATCTGGATTTCAAAAGAAGACATCGATGCCAGGCTTACTGAAATTGCCGCGCGCCGGAAAAATTAAAGTTTTAAATCAGTTAAAGGAAAAAACGATGCCCGATTATACCTTGTACGAGCTTGAAAATGCCCCGGAAGGTTCAAAGCCTTTTATGCAGGCCGCCAAAGACAAGTTTGGCTTTGTCCCCAATGTTTTGAAAATTCAGGCCGAAGCCCCGGCCTTAATTAAGGGTTATCTGACCTTAACCGGTATTTTTGGCGAATCGGGTCTTAGCCCGGCTGAGCAGCAAACCATCCTGCTTTCGGCCAGTATCGCCAACGAGTGCCATTATTGTGGCGCCGCCCACACGATGGGGGCAACTATGGCCGGGGTTAGCTCTGAGAACGTTGAGGCCATTCGGTCCGGTGGGGCGCTTTCGGATCCCAAGCTGAATGCGCTGTCTGTCCTTACCAAACAGGTCATAAAAGAGCGCGGGTGGGTCAAAGAAGCCGATCAGGATGCCTTTCTTGAAGCCGGATACACCAAGGCCGATATTATGCATGTCGTCTTGGGGATAGCCGTTAA
>JAZFRG010000321.1:0-4718 GCA_036445535.1 Sphingomonadales bacterium | reverse complement strand
GTCATGGTTCCCGTTCAAAAAATCCTTGCTGCGGCCAATGAAAACAACGTGGATATCATTGGTCTTTCCGGCCTGATTACACCCTCGCTGGATGAGATGGTCACGGTTGCAAGTGAAATGGCAAGTGCTGATATGGACTTGCCCTTAATGATTGGTGGGGCGACCACCTCCCGGGTTCACACCGCGCTTCGAATTGAACCTGAATATGCTGGAAAAACCATGCACGTTCCGGATGCCTCAAAGGCCGTGAATGTGGCCGGAACGCTAACCAGCGAAACCAGAAAACCTGACTTTTTGCAAACAGTGCGGGCCGAGTATGAAAAGGTTCGGGATGATTATGCTAAAAATCCTAAATCAAAATCCCTTGTCAGCCTGGGTGAGGCACGAGCCAACAAAACTAAATTGGATTGGTCAAGATACACCCCCCCTGCCCCCTCCTTTCTGGGTTTGAAGGTGTTTGAGGAATATGATTTAAAAGAGCTGGTTCCGTGCTTTGACTGGACGCCCTTTTTCCGGTCGTGGGAATTAAAAGGCACCTACCCGGACATTCTGGAAGACCCCAAACAGGGCGAAGCCGCGCGCGGTCTTTATAAAGATGCGCTTGCCATGATTGAAAAAATTATTTCCGAAAAATGGATTGAAGCCAGGGCGGTAGTGGGGTTTTGGCCAGCAGAAGCAGAGGATGAAGTGGTAACCCTGGGGGATCCCAAAACCGGAAAAAATATTGCGGGGTTCCATTTGCTTCGCCAACAGGTCCGTAAACGCGAGGGACGACCAAATTATTCGCTGGCCGACTTTGTCGCGCCGAAAAAAGCTGGTTTAAAAGATTATCTTGGAGGGTTTGTTGTCACTGCTGGCGGCGGCGTGGATGAAAAAGCCAAGGAATTTGAGGCATCTGGCGATGATTACAATGCCATCCTTTTAAAGGCCCTGGCCGACCGCTTTGCAGAGGCCTTTGCCGAGCGCATGCACGAACGGGTCCGGAAGGAATTTTGGGGCTATGCTTCGGACGAAAAACTTTCAAACGAGGAAATAATCCGCGAGCGTTACCAGGGCATTCGCCCGGCACCAGGTTACCCAGCCTGCCCCGACCATTCCGAAAAAAGGACGCTCTTTAGAATTTTGGAAGCGGAAAAAAATTCTGGCGTAACCCTTACCGAAAATTTTGCCATGTGGCCGGCAGCTAGTGTTTCAGGTTTTTATTTCTCGCACCCCAAAGCCCACTTTTTTGGCATCGGAAAACTGGCTAAGGACCAGGTTGAGGATTACGCCAAAAAACGCGGCCTCTCCATCGAAGAGGCCGAGAAAAATTTGAAACCCAATTTAGGGTATTAAAACTGCTTTATTAAATTTCGAGCGGAACCCCGGTCAAGAATTTCCCGTTCCGAACACTAAACGCGGTTTTAACACTTGAAACATGGGGGGTCGGGGTTAAATAGCCGGTCAAGAATTCCTGGTACTCGGTCAAATCCTTGGCAACGACCTTTAAAATAAAGTCGTATTCACCGTTCACAAGAAAACATTCCCGAACCATTGGCCAAGCATTGACCTTTTGTTCAAAACCCGAAAGATCAGCTTCTGAATTGCTGTTCAAGCCGACAAGAATAAATGCCGTGATCGTAAACCCCAAAGATTTGTGGTTAAGGTCGGCATGGTACCCCTGAATATAACCCGCCTCTTCAAGGGCCCTTACCCGCCGGAGACAAGGAGGGGCTGTAATCCCTACCTTTTCTGCCAAATCAACATTAGTAATCCGGCCTTTTTCCTGGAGGGTTTTCAAAATTTTACGATCAACAGCGTCTAGTTTTCCCGCACTCATGGCTTTTCCCACAGTTTTGCGTAACTTTTTATGGCTACTTTTGTTAAATAATGCGTTTAATTATAAAGCTCGACAATTAAACTTGCTTTAAACACCCGTTTTGTTTCCATAAATTTAGTAGGTATTTAATATTATTACAAGAAACAATTGATAGGTGACTTATTATTAGGCTAAAATTTTAAAAACCGCTTTGGGCCTCAAAAGCCCTTAAGCCCTTATTTTCTCTTGGATTCCCCTTGCATTTAACGCGCGAATGCTTAAATCTTCTGGCACGGGGATTTTAAATAATCCGACCACAAAATTCAAAATAAAGAGAATCGAGGAGAAAACGCATGAGCGTACTCGTTGGCAAGCCAGCACCGGATTTTACCGCCGTGGCAGTCCTTGAAGATGGCACCATAAAAGAGGGATTTAACCTAAATGAACACTTGAAAGGAAAATATGGGTTGGTTTTCTTTTACCCCTTGGATTTCACCTTCGTTTGTCCTTCGGAGATCCTTGCTTTCCATAACCGAATGGGGACCTTTAAGAAGCTGAATTGTGCAGTTATCGGGGTCAGCGTTGATAGTCAATTTTCGCATGCTGCGTGGCGTAATACTGCCCCCAAGGATGGCGGTCTAGGCCCAGTTGATTTCCCGCTGGTGGCTGATATTACCAAATCCATTGCCCGGGACTATGACGTTCTTGTTAATGACGCAGTGGCCTTTCGTGGTACTTTTTTAATTGATCTGGAAGGCGTTGTTCGTCACCAGGTTGTCAATGACCTGCCGCTTGGCCGGAACGTTGATGAAGCCATTCGGATGGTTGAAGCCCTGCAATACCATGAAGAACACGGCAAAGTTTGTCCGGCTGGCTGGAACAAGGGTGATGAGGGCATGAAACCAAGTGCCAAAGGTGTCGCCAGCTATTTAGCCAAACATTCGGACGATCTTTAGTCCCCTTTAAAAAATTAGAGTATTTTTCTATGGCAGAAACCAAACATTCCAAGGTTTTAATCATTGGCTCTGGACCAGCTGGCTACACGGCTGCTGTCTATGCCGCCCGCGCCGCCCTTGACCCTGTTCTGGTAATGGGGATGGAACCAGGTGGCCAGTTGAACATCACAACAGATGTGGAAAACTACCCCGGTTTTGCTGAAGTTATTCAGGGGCCATGGCTGATGGACCAAATGAAAGCTCAGGCCGAGAATGTCGGCACTGAAATTATTACCGATTATATTACCGAGGTCGATTTTAATAAACGCCCGTTTACCGCAAAGGGCGATTCAGGAGCGGTTTACACCGGGGACACGATTATTATTGCCACCGGTGCCCAGGCTCGGTGGTTGGGCCTAGAGGGCGAAAAAACCTTTGGTGGATTTGGCGTTTCAGCTTGCGCCACGTGTGATGGATTTTTCTATAAAGAAAAAGAGGTCGCAGTTATTGGGGGTGGCAACACGGCTGTTGAAGAGGCTTTATTCCTGACCAACTTTGCCAGCAAAGTCACCCTGATCCACCGCCGTGATGAGCTCCGGGCAGAAAAAATCCTCCAGGCCCGTTTGTTTAAAAACGAAAAGATTGAAATTCTTTGGGACACGGTCCTGAAAGAAATTATCGGCGAGCAAAACCCGCCCGGGGTCACCGCCCTTAATCTTAAAAATGTCAAAACCGGTGAGAATTCCACTCTTCCCGTTCATGGCGTCTTTATTGCCATTGGCCATACCCCAGCAACAGGCCTTTTCAAGGGCCAGGTTAAAATGGACGATGAGGGTTATATCATTACTACACCCGACAGCACGGCAACCGATGTCCCTGGGGTTTTTGCTGCGGGCGATGTCAAGGACAAGATTTTCCGCCAAGCAGTAACCGCCGCCGGGCTTGGTTGCATGGCAGCGCTTGAAGCCGAAAAATTCATTGCCGAGCAGGAATAGGTTTTAAGCGTCAAATTGGAGTTTGGCGAGGTGGGTGTAAAGACCCGTTTTGTCCTTAACCAATTCTTCATGGCTGCCCATGGCGACAAATTTGCCTTCATCCATTACGACAATTTTCTCAGCCCCTTTTACGGTTGAGAGCCTGTGGGCAATGACAATGGTGGTGCGGTTTTCCATCAGCCGCTCTAGAGCTTTTTGAACTGCCATTTCTGATCTGGAATCTAGCGAAGAGGTGGCTTCATCTAAAAGCAAAACCGGGGAATCCCTTAAAATCGCCCGGGCAATCGCTAACCTCTGGCGCTGCCCGCCAGAGAGCCGGACCCCGCGTTCTCCCAGATAGGTGTTGATACCATCGGGAAGGGCTTTGACAAAGTCCTCTGCCTGGGCATCTTTAAGCGCATTCCAAACCTCCTCTTCCGAAGCCTCTGGCTTGCCATAACGGACATTCTGAAAAACCGTTTCGGCAAAAAGAACCGTTTCCTGTGGGACAATGGTCATCAGGTTCCTGAGTTCTTTTGTATCCATTTTTGCAATGTTGACGCCATCGATAGAAATCACCCCTTTTTGAGGGTCAAAAAACCGCAGCAGGAGTTGAAAAAGAGTACTTTTCCCGGCCCCGGATGGACCAACAACAGCAAAGGTTTTGCCAGCCTTTACATTTAAGGTAATATTATCAAGAGCCTTAACATCAGGTTTGGAGGGATACCAGAAGGTCACGTGGTCAATTTTCAGGGCCCCCTTTGCTGGTAATTTGGGCGGAGTTGGATTTTTTTCAATTTTTAAGGGGGACTTAACCTCCATAAGCTCTTGCAGCCGACCCGCAGCGCCAACCATTTTTTGTATATCACCGTAAACACTCGTTACGCCAGCCACCGAGGCGACCACGAAAATCGAAATGCCAACAAAGGAGGTTAAATCTCCCCACGACATAGCCCCGCTTAATACGTCGATGGCGCCTAGCCAAAGAACCGAAACGACAGCCCCGAAAAA
>JAZFRG010000320.1:0-3396 GCA_036445535.1 Sphingomonadales bacterium | reverse complement strand
GCTAAAAAGTCCCCCGCGGGTGACTTGGTTGATTGGGTCCCCCCGAATGGCTTTTCACAAACCAAGGAGACCATAAAAATTGAATTTGGCAACGTCCGTCTAAGTCTTCATATTCAGGTCGGGGGCAATCCCAAGGAATTTGTGGCTGGCGACTACTGGCTGACCCTGGTCAGGGAAAATGCCACCGGGGTTGATCGGGTCAATGAAATTACCAAAAAACCGATGGGAATTACCCACCATTACTTGCCGCTGTTTGTAATCAATAGTGGCTTTGTACCTGGGGATCTGGATGATGCCGGACGCCGCCAGTTGTCGTTCCCGCCGCTGACCGATCTGCCGGCCGACCATGTCAGTTATGAAGACAACTGTAACAATCACTTTGGGTTTCCGGAAGGGCCGGTGGCCAATGTCCAGGAAGCCCTTGATCGAATGTGCCGCCTAAAGGCTGAGCACATCGCATTTACCGATGAGTGCAATATTGCAAACGATAGCGAAGACGATAGCGAAGACGATAGCGAAGACGATAGCGTAAACGAAACTTTTAAAGATGCTGACACTGTCCAGAAAGCCCTCACGGCGCTGTGCGAGCGCGAAGCCAAACACGTCAATTTTAACCCCTCAAAATGCCCGGAAACTTTTGGTGACGCCGAAAATGTCCAGGCTGCCCTTGAGGCTCTGTGCGACATTGATTGCTGCGATGAACACAACAAGTATCTGCATGACTGGGGCGCGGTCTGCGGGTTAAAGGTGATTTGTTATCAAGACAAACCTGGTGTTGTCCTGATTGAACCCGGGGCAATGGTTGACCAAAGTGGCCATTTGAGCGTTTTAAAAAAAACTCCGCCCACCGAGATTGATTTGAATGACTCGGACATTAAACAGGGGGGGATTGTGCTTGCCTTGGAATACGATGCAGAGGCGAAACAACACCGCCCGCATTTTTTGACCAAAGAGAAAGCAAACGACCTTTTAGATAAAACCTTTGAAGAAAAAAGGCTGGAGTGCGAGTTAAAATATAAAAATATTTTTACCCTGGGGGACTATCAAGACGAAGATCCCTCAGACCATAAAGAATTTCCAGATATCAAAGATGCTGTTTTATCTATTTTAAGAACGGCTCTGGAAGATTGCAACCCGATCGATTCTTTTGTCGAAAAAGATCAAATTCCCCTCCTTGAGACGTTTTATTGGACGGTCTGGGACCGGCTTAGAGGGTTAGCCCCGAAGGTGGCCGAAAGCTTCAATCCTGAATTCCCGGGTTGGCAAGGAAAATTAATAGAAACCAATGTAGAAATTTACAAAGCCTTTGTCGGCTTGATTAACGCTACCTACGAAGCTGTTCAGGAATTTAACTGTTCGGCTTTTATCCCGGATTGCCCGGGGGAGGTGGGTGACAATCTGGTGCCCCTTTGTGAAATCAACTTTGACTGGGAAACAAGAACAATCACTAAAATCAGCAATGTCAGTTGCCGGAAGTTTTGCCTGACCTGGCGTTCCATGCGGTATTGGCTGGGGCAAAGTTTGAACAAGCAACACGCCTTGGCAGCTAGACACTTTTGCGACAAGGAACTTTTTTCACAAAGAACCATGCTGGCTTTCACGACGGGTACAATGCCGTCAACCTTAACGGGTATAGAGGGATTAGATATTTGTATTCCGTCCTATAATAGCGGAACCTTAAGCCCAGAAGAAAATATCCCTTGTTGGGGAAAAGAAAAAGAGTTTAAATTAAAAAACCTTAAGGGTTTGAAGAAAGACTGGGCAACCAAGTTGGCAGAAGATTCAGGCCTGATAGTTTTGGAAAGTTATGAAGTCCAAAGGCTTACCCCAGCCGAAAAAAAAGCCGCCATTGAAGGAAATGTGACCACGGAGGATTTTTTTTGGCGCGCAGGATCTGCCTACCCGGGCGACGAAATCATTTTATTTATTAATCATGAAATAGTGACCTGTGCGGTTTTGGTCAATTTCGGGGAAGGTGCTTCCCCAACCGATCCAAGCACTTCACAACCCGGCCCTGCCTACACCTCATCAGATTTAGCTGGCACCCGTGCCGCCTATGAAAAACTGGTGGAAGAAAATAAGATCATCAATGCAGACCTGATAAAAACGAAAACAGACCTGGAAGAAACCAAAGCTAAAATGGATGAGGCGTTACTTGATTTTAGCAACAACCAGCCCATTGCTCATGTTATTTCTGACTCAGTAAAAGCAGGAGCGCTGGCAAGCCAAGGGTTCGTAATAGTCGGTGATCTTAAAGCCCTGAAAACCAAAAAAAGAGAAACGGTTTTTGCAGAGGCGGCCTTAAGCCAAGAAGAAATGAAAACCCTAATAACCTTGGTGAAAAAGGATGGTGGAAAATGACCGACACCCAAAAAAAATCGCCTGAAATACCTAAAGAGGTGATCGAGCACTTAAAGCTCAGAGAAGGCTGGAGCGAAAAGGTTTATCTCGACACTCGGAAATTTCCGACCGCCGGGATGGGGCACTTGCTGAACGCCGCAGAAAAGGCCAAATACCCGGTCGACGCGGTGGTCCCCAAGGCGGTTCTTGAGGGCTGGGTCAGGGCCGATTCGAGAAAGGCTTATAACGCCGCCCTGGCGCAGGCAAAAACGCTGGGGTTAAGCGATAAAAAATTTATTGTGGTTCTGACCTCGGTCAATTTCCAGCTGGGGACCGCCTGGAATTCTATCCATAAAAACACCTGGAAGCACATGGTTGCCAAAAACTGGGAAAAAGCAGCCCTTGAAGCCCAGGATAGCCGCTGGTTCAGGCAAACCCCGGTGCGGGTAAGGGATTTCCAGGCCGCTCTCAGGGCTTTAATTAGGACCAGGGAGGGTTAACAAGGTGGCACGACCAGTTCTAGGGAAAACCAAAAGGCCTCCACAGGTAAACCAGGTGCAGACCAAGGCGGCACCGGGCAAGGGCGGGGCGGTTTCCCCCCGGGTAGCAAACAGCATTAAAGGTTTAAGGGGTGGCGGGGCCCCCCTAGCCAAATCCACGAAAGCTTTTTTTGAGCCCCGTTTTGGTCAGGACTTCTCAAAGGTTCGCCTCCACACCGATGCCAAGGCCGCCGATATGGCCGATTCAATCAGGGCCAAGGCCTTCACGCTGGGTAACGACATCGCTTTTGCCAAAGGAGCCTTTAACCCCGAAAGCAAATCGGGCAAACAGCTCCTCGCCCACGAACTGACCCATACCGTGCAGCAGGGAGGTTTAGGGGGGGAAAAAGTCCGTAGGCAGCCACTTGGGCTTTCCGGCGCCACCAACTATGCTTTTGATACCTACAAATTGACAGAAAGCCACCTGTCAGACCCGAGTGTGATCGCCAAATTCAACGAATTATCTCAGAGGGGAATCATCGCGTATCGTGCTCGCTATCTGACCGAGCGAGCGGAT
>JAZFRG010000319.1:0-5650 GCA_036445535.1 Sphingomonadales bacterium | reverse complement strand
ACGACAACCTGGCGGTCAAAGCGGCCGGGCCTGAGTAACGCCGGGTCTAGAACGTCCGGCCGGTTGGTTGCCGCGATCAAAATAATACCTTCATTGGCTTCAAAGCCGTCCATCTCAACCAAAAGCTGGTTTAGGGTTTGCTCGCGTTCGTCATTGCCGCCGCCAAGGCCAGCCCCACGATGGCGGCCAACGGCATCAATCTCATCAATAAAGATAATGCAAGGGGCATGTTTTTTGGCTTGTTCAAACATATCGCGGACCCGGGACGCGCCAACACCAACGAACATTTCAACAAAATCAGATCCTGAAATATTGAAAAACGGAACATCTGCCTCGCCGGCGATAGCACGGGCAAGCAGGGTTTTACCCGTGCCCGGTTGACCAACCAGCAAGGCCCCTTTGGGAATTTTACCACCCAGGCGCTGGAATTTCCGGGGGTCCTTCAAAAATTCAACAATTTCTTCGACCTCTTCCTTGGCCTCTTCAATGCCGGCGACATCATCAAAGGTAATCTTTTCTGCGTTTTCGCTTAAAAGTCTGGCCTTAGAGCGGCCAAAATTCATCGCCCCCTTATTGCCCCCTTGCATCTGGCGCATAAAGTATATCATCAAAGCAATCAGCAACAGGAACGGCAGGAAGGAAGCTAAAATACTCAATAGCGGGTCTGTTTCCTGGGGAATAACCTTAAATTTGACATTGTTATCAACCAATAAGGTGATTAATTCGGGGTGGAAAAAGGGCTTGGTGGTTTTGAACAACGTATCATTGGTCAATTTTCCGGTGATTTCATTACCGTCAATTTCAAGCTCTGCGACCTGACCAGTGGTAACCTGGTTTAGGAAAAACGAGTAATCAATTTCCCCGGCCTCTTTTTCTCCCGGGTTGACAAAATTTGTATACGCCAACACCAGTACGAAGGCGAATGCCAACCAGATGAAAATATTTTTACCGATATTTCCCAAAAAACAGGTCCTTCCAAAATAAATTCTTATGCAATAATAAGACCTTAGCGGGGAAAAGTAAAATATTCTATAACCGCCGCCAAAACCTTTGACTTTCTCCCCCCTTAAATAGGTTTTTTAGAAGACTTTACAAGCAAATTGCGACGAAGGGATGTTTTAAAGGTTTCGGAGGATTTCTCTAAAAAGTGGCTTTTTAGGTTTAAACTCTACTTCCAGGACAAAATCCTTTCGCGAAAAATTGAAATGAGGAGCTGCCACAACCTCCCCGCCCCTGAAAAAAGCAGGCATTGAACCCCGAGCCGGATGGGGAATGTCAATTTCCTTTACTTCAGGGTTTTGCCGGGCAAATGTTTCCCACCCCTGTTCCCCCAGAGCCTTTACCTTCAAGGGCCCCCCCGCCCTCGTTTATAAGCTACCCTGAAACGCTTATCCCACAGCGCGTTTTGCCCAGGTTTGAGGTAAAAAACCTCACCGGCCTTTTGAGCCTCCCGGCAAACCAGAAAATCTCCACCGGCAATCGGCGATACCTGGCAGCCATGAAGCGTGACACCTTTAAAATCGTCTTTTTCAAGGAAACTATAAAGCCGTTCAAGCTTTTCAAGGCCTGGGGGGTAGTCACTTTGGCTGATAAACGTAAGAATTTTTGAGAGGCAGCGCAGTGCAATTTCCAGAGGGACGTTAAAGAGCAGTTCTTTTTTCAAAACCCCATATCCAGCGGGATGGATAACGAACGCATCTGCCAGAAAATCTTCCGTTAGCCCCTTTAGAAACCCTTTTACCCGTGCCAACCGGGCGGCGGTCCTGGCCAGAGTTTTGTGGTCAAGATCGTTTGAATTTTTCAAAAGGGTGCGAATTTTAACCCGGGTGAAATTTTGGTTTTCATTGCTAGGATCACTAATCCAGGGGTGGTTTTTAGCCACAAGCGTAGCTTTTAGCCGGGCTTTTGACACCCCAAGGAAGGGTCGAAGAATGGTAATGTCCCGATCAAATAACCCAGGGCTTTTTGGTGCCATTGCCGCTAGACCATCAACCCCAGAGCCCTTCAATAAACGCATTAAAAAGGTTTCGGCCTGGTCTTCCAAATGATGGGCGGTCAGCAAATACTTCATTTGATTTTTTTTGCACCAGCCTTCCATGGCTTGATAGCGGGCGCTTCGGGCCGCGGCCTGGATGCCTGACCGGGGTTTGTCGCCGGGCCATTCTAGAATGGTCTGTTTTAACCCGTTTTTTTCCAGCCAGCCCTTAACCTGGTTTGCTTCATTGGCAGAGTTTTCCCTAAGCCCATGATCAAAGGTCAGGCAATGAACTTCGCCAAAATCTTTCATCAAATGGGCCAGGGCCATACTGTCCGGCCCCCCAGAAACAGCCACCGCAAAGGGACCGTCATCTGGGTCAAACCCAAAATCGGCCATCAGGGCAAAAAATTCGTCTTTTCCAATGGGGTTGGTCTCGGCCATCTTCTTTTGGGGATTAGCTACAGCCAAGCCGCTCCTGCTGGGAACTGGCTTGGTTTAAAACCGCCTCTGAAGCATCAGGGTAACGGCTTAAAAGCTCTTCAAAGGCCGAACATGCCTGCTGGTTCTGGTTCATCGAGGACAAGCTCATGCCTAGTTTTAACAAACTATCCGGCCCCTTGGTGCCATCGCCGTAGGTTTGAAAACCCTTCAAAAAGGCCCCTGCGGCTTCCGGGTAATTTTTCCTGACATAAAAGGTCTCCCCCAGCCAATACTGGGCATTGCCCGCCAACGTATGGTCGGGATGGGCTAAAAGGAAGTTTTTAAAAGCGGCCTCCGCGGAGGGGAAATCCCCGCGGCGAAGAAAAGAAAATGCGTATTCATAGCGCTCAGCCTCGGTGCCCTCGGGCAGGGTTACCTCTGGCAACTCCACGACCGCGGTTCTGGTTAGCGTTTCCTCTTCGGGGTTCTCCTTAACCGGGTCCGGGGTTAAGGCCAGAACCGTGTCGCTATTGCCCAAATCCTTAAACCTTAAATCTACATCGCGCCGAAAAAGATCAAGATCCTTCTCTAACCGGTTTTGCTTAAAGGAAATTTCCTCCAAAAGGCCGGTCAGTTTTCTGATCTCGGTTTCGATTTGGCTAATGCGGACTTCCATATTGGCCAAAAGCGTCCGCTGGCCGCCATTAATTTCAGACCCGCCGGCTTTCGCCGCATCCCTTTTCAAGGCTTCAACCTGGCCTTCCAGTTCAGAAACCCGAACCAGAATTTCGCGCCAGTCAGAGCGCGACTGTGATTGGGCCACGCTCAAAGGCATGGCAAAAAGACCAAAAGCCAACATAATGGAAAGAATTTTTTTCATATTCCCTGGCTACCCTTTCAAACCGGCCAAATTATGGCCAAAAAAATCCCCGCGCTCCATGGCCACTTGGGCGAAAAGCGCGGGGGATTAATCCCTAAAATAAAGCGGTTGCTTTAATTGGCGTCTACAACACCGCGCCGGTTCTGGCTCCAGCACCGCTCGGCACTACAGGTGTTGCCGCGGACCGGACGCTCTTTACCATAAGATATGGTGTTTATCCGATCAGCGCTGACACCAAGTGCAACGAGATAATTTTTAATCGAATTGGCCCGCCGGTCACCAAGCGCAAGGTTATAGTCCCTGGTGCCGCGTTCATCGGCATGACCTTCAACCGTCACCGAAAAACTGTTGCCGTTCAACCACCGGGCCTGGGTTTGAAGGACTGAGCGGTCCTGGGCATCCAGGTCCGAGCTATCATAATCAAACAAAACCACGTCCATTCCAATCTCACCAAGATAGGTTGATAAGGTTTCGTCAGGACCTGCAGGAACCTCGGGCTCCACGACCACTGGTTCAGGAGGCGGTGGTGTATCATCCCTGACCGGTGCTTCAACTTCTGGTTCGGCACAAGCCGCCAAAAAAACCGTCACACCGAGGGCCATTAGAAATTTTTTAAAATATGAATTGCGCTGCATTTATTTGATCCCTTCCTCTTTTAGGTAAACTCGAAGCTCGTTATCCCCGTCTTACTGAAAGTTTCCCCAACTTTTGGCCAGCAAGAAAGCATATTGCACCTGGCTGTCCTAAAGACGCCGAAACCAACTATATCACCACTTTGCCATCAATCAAGCGCCTGATTAAAATTCATGCAATTATCTTCTAAAGTTTGGAAACTATTTTAACGGTGGCGACCATGCCGGGTCCGAGGCATCAAAGGGCGTCCTGATGCGCCGCTCATTATAGCCCGTCAGGTCGACCGACCAGATCGAGGTTTCGCCGCCACCGCCCGCTGAGGTAGTTCGGTTTTGGCGAAAGAAAATTATCACCCGGCCATTGGGCGACCAGGTTGGCCCCTCATCCTGCCAGGCATCTGTTAAAAGCCGCTCGCCCGAGCCATCAGGGCGCATAACGCCAATTCTAAACTTGCCATCGCCCAGTTTAGTAAAGGCAATTAAATCCCCCCTTGGTGACCACACGGGGGTGCCATAACGCCCGGTGCCGTTGGAAAAGGAAATCCGCCTGATATCGCTGCCGTCACTGTTCATGACATACAGCTGTTGCGAACCGCCGCGGTTCGATTCAAAAACGATTTGGTTGCCATCGGGCGAAAAAGAAGGCGCAGTATCTATCCCCGCGTGGGTTGTCAGGCGCCGCACATTTCTGGTTCTTAGGTCCATAATAAAAATATCTGAGTTGCCATTCTCGGCAAAGGTCATGACCACAAAATTCCCATCGGGCGAGAACCTGGGGGCAAAGGTCATGCCGGGAAAGTCTCCCAGAACCTCGTGTTTGGCGGTATCAATGTTGTAAAGATAAACCCGCGGCTGGTTATTAAAATACGAAAGATAAGTTACTTCCTGGCGGGTTGGTGAAAATCTCGGGGTTAAAACCAGGAACTGGCCATCCGATAAAAACCGGTGGTTGGCGCTGTCTTGATCCATGATCGCCAGACGCTTGGTGCGAAAATCCTTAGGGCCGGTTTCGGCAATATAAACAATACGGCTGTCAAAATAACCCTTTTCGCCCGTTATCCGCTCATAAATTTGATCGGCAATGACGTGCGCTACGCGGCGCCAATTGCTGGAGGGGGTGACATATCTTTGGCCAGTCATCTGGCTTTCGCCGAAGACATCCCACAGCCTGAAATCTACCCGGACCCGGCCATCGGGCTCCATCACTACCTGGCCAACGACCAACGCTTGCGAGCCGTTGGCCCGCCAGTTGGCAAACCGGGGCCTGACATCGGCGCTGATGGGGGTTGAGATAAAACTCTCTGAAGCCAGGGGCCTGAACAAACCGGAGCGCTCGAGATCACTGGAAACAACGGTGGCAATACTAAGCCCCAGTTCTTCAAGCGAACCCTGATCGGTCTGGCCTTCCCCCTGCGCAATAAAATCAGGGATCGAGATTGGCAGCGGGTCAACATTGCCCTGGGTAATGTCGATCTGAACCACAGCACCCGCGGTTGAGCTAAAGAAAACCAGCAGGGTGGCGAGGGTCAAAAATCTAAACAGGTTTATAAAGGGGGCCATATTATTCTTTCTTTTTTATTTTCCTATCCCACCATTTCGCTGGGATCAAAGTTTAATTCCAGTTCTTTCCATTCTTCGTAAATTTCCTTTGGCAACTCGTAAGGCTCACAAAGCCGAACAGCTCGAAGCGCGCCTTCGGCTGCCGCCCGGTAGTAGGGATTGTTAGAGGCAAAAATTTGC
>JAZFRG010000318.1:0-9687 GCA_036445535.1 Sphingomonadales bacterium | reverse complement strand
CGAAACCGCCGCCAAAGTTCTCCATATTAGCCCACATGACGCTCGTTCCACCTTCGATCATCCTCTTACCTTTAATCTGTGGATGGAGGCGTTCGATGTCCTCCGTCGCTTGTTGCACCTGATCTTCGACACTCAAGTGCGACCATCGTCGGGCATCACGTGCCCAAGTGTAGCTGGCGAGCAGAATGCCCCGTTTCCCTGTGCCACGGAATCCATTCGCGTGCTGCGGATACCATGTCGAACGAATTCCAAGGTCAGACTCGCTTCCGCCACCGAGAATTCCTTCCTTCTCCCAGAATCGCTCACGACACTGGAGAAGAATCTTTCCAGATTGATCGTAGTTTAGTCCCGTAATCGCTCGCCATTTCGTCTCGCTGAAGTCACGTAAGCCCTCAATGTGACGGAGCATGGGAAATGGGATAGCCAGGATCGCATGGTCAGCGCTAATGGTCTTCACTCGATCGAGCGAAGAGTTGTACTTGACCGTGACCGCAGTCGCGTCCTGGCGGATTTCGGTCATCTTGGCGTCAAACACAATGTTACCCGCCAAGTGTGGATAGAACGACCAAGGAAGTTTGTCCGTACCACCCTTGATTTCATATAGGTTCTGGAACGAACCTGAAAGAATTTCCCATAGCAGTGCGGTGGCGGAATGATTCAGTCGAGCCCGCTGATTCTCAACAATGCCATAGAAAGTAATCGCATCCTCCGACCACCCCATTTTCTGAAGGAATTGACGTGTTGTAAAGTCGCCCCATGTATTGAGGATCTCCTCCCATCCGCCCTCTCCGTATTGCTTCTTTAGCGGCTGGACTGTTTCGGTCCAGAGTTGTCTCGGCGTCTTGCCACGTTCCTTACCCTTCAGCTGAATGCCCTTGGCCGTCGGGTTGCGCTGGAATTCTTCCCATGTCAGTTTTTTGTTGTTGATGAAGAGGTATTGACTCTTCCGCTCCATGATGAATTGTTGTGTTTCCAGCCCAAATTTGTTGATGTATCGCCACGTAAGTTTATGGGCGTCGGGGATGCGCATTGCACCCCCTTCGGCGTATAACCCGTGCGTGAAGGGCTCGCGGAGCGTCCACACTCGTCCGCCGACTCTTTTTGATGCTTCCAGAATTGTCACCGTGTGCCCGGCTTTTTTCAATTCGTACGCTGCGACGAGGCCAGCCATGCCGGCACCAATCACGAGAACATGCTTGGGCTTCGCGGCTTTTGGTAAACCTTTGTCAATTACACGCAGCATCGCCGCCTTGTCTTGCTCTTCGGCCGCGAACGTAAACCGTGAGAGTTGGGAAGCAAACAATGATGCTGCAGCAATGAGCTTGATGAAATCACGACGAAACATTTAGCACTCCCCCAATTCTTAAGTACCGCCAAAAAATGACACGTAGCTGCCGTTTATATCATTGCTGTCGTTCATTCACCGCACCCATGAGTGCCTGAACGGAACTTGTTTCCAACAACAGCGATGCGAAGTAAACTAAGAAAATCGATTAGAACCAGGTAATCTTCTTATCCCCCGATAGGAATACCACTTAGCTACGTCACAAACCTTTGAACAACGGAAGACTCACCACGCAACGGATGCTTCGGGGAGTTCGACTTCATCGTTTATTATCCTTTTAGTATAGACCAAAACTTCTAGTATTGCGAGATATTAAATTAATTTCACTACTTTTGCGATATCACCGATGTCCGCTTCTGGCTAATAGCGGACTCTTTTGCACTCATGCGTATTCCAACTTTCAGACCACCAAAACGCTTTCATAGTTAAAGACAAACCTGAAACCCCACCTCTGGATAACTGAGAAGCCAAACAATTTGGTGGAAAAGGCGGGCCCGATATTTTTGATGGCTCTCTTTTTCTTTTAATGCCATGCTCTCTTGATTATTTGGGGGAGATTTATGGCTGAACAGCAACGCTCACTGGGGTTCTGGCGGACCTGGTCACTAAGTGCCGGTTACATGATCGGTTCAGGCATTTTCTTGAGGCCGACAGGTTAGGCACCAAAATTTGAAGGGAAATTGACATGAAAAGGACTTTTTTTCGAACGGTTTTTTTGGGTTTTTTGCTGGGAATGACCTGGAATGCGGCAACCGCACATGAAATGTTTTTAAAGGCCGAAGACTATTTTCTGGCACCGGACACAAGCATGGTTTTGAAACTTTTAAACGGGACCTTTGACGAAAGTCTGAATGCAATTGCTGTTGAGCGAATGCAGGACGTCAGCCTGGTTTATAATGGCCAGACCATCCATCCACCTTTGAGTGCCTGGTATGATGCCGAAAACATTTCGTTCCTCGACATCGAAACCGCCGCCCCGGGGACCTATGTGGCCGGGGTATCTACCCGCCAGAATATGATAACTCTTTCGGCTGCGGATTTTACTTCCTATCTCAAGCATGATGGGATTCTGGACACCCTGACCGAGTTCGAAAAAACCGGGTCAAACAGTGAGGTCAGGGAACGTTATTCTAAACACGTCAGGATGATCTTCCAAGTGGGTGAAAAACGCACTGAGGATTATTCCCGGGCACTGGGGTATCCAGTCGAAATATTGTTACAGGATAATCCTTACGACTTAACGGTGGGCGATACCCTTGGTTTCCAGATCACTTATGATAGCAAACCTATTGCCAACCAGTTGGTTTATGCCAGCTACCAGGATTTCCCCGGAGGCGATGAAGCGGCCGCGCATGCCATTACGGTGCGCAGCGATGAAAAGGGCTTGGCCAGCTTCGAAATTAAAGCCAAAGGTATCTGGTATATCAGCCTGATTCATATGAAAAAGATTGACGATCCGGATGCCGATTACCAGTCTGATTGGGCGACCGTTACCTTCGAAATCCGCTGACCCAAATTTGCCAGGGCCGTGCCCGAATAGGAGCGGCTGGGCGAGCCGGCAAACGGTCTTGAACAATGTCCGCTTTTGGCCCAAAGCGGACCTTCACTTCAGCTGGCGCCATTCAGCATCTAGTTTACAAAGTGTTTGCCAAAATCACTTATTTCTATTTAAGTCTTACTGTTCCAGGAAAGGCGGGGCTCTTTGAATAAATTTTTTGTAGAACTGAAACGCAGGAATGTTGTGCGCATTGGCATTGCTTATGGGGTGGTCAGCTGGGTTATTCTGCAATTCGTTGATGTCGTTGCGCCTTTGATGGGTTTGTCTGAGGGCTTCCAGAAAGGGGTTTTGGTCTTGCTGGCAATAGGCTTTCCCATCGCCCTTTTACTCTCCTGGGCCTATGAGGTTACACCCGAAGGGGTCAAGAAAACCAAAGAGGTTGATAGGTCAAAAACCATTACCCATGGCACCGGTAAAAAGTTGAACAAGCTGATCGCCGCGGGGTTTGTGATGGCATTGGCGTTTATTGCCTATGATAAAATGATTGCCACGGATGAGGTTGTTGTAAGTGAGGCCCAGGCAGCAGCGACATCAATCGCGGTACTGCCGTTTGTTAACATGAGCGATGACCCCAGCAACGTATACTTCTCTGACGGCATCTCCGAGGAACTGCTGAACCTGCTGGCCAAGATCCCGGAGCTTCGGGTGATCTCGCGCACCTCGGCGTTTTCCTACAAGGACAAGGATATCGACACCCCAACAATCGCGGCAGAATTGAATGTTTCTTATATCCTTGAAGGCTCGGTCAGGAAATCCGGCAGCCAGGTGCGGATCACCGCCCAGCTGATTGAGGCCCAGAGCGATACCCACATTTGGTCCGAAACCTTTGATCGGACGCTTGAAGATATTTTCGTAACTCAAGACGAAATCGCCGCCCGGGTGGTTGAACAACTGAAAATCACCCTGCTGGGTGGTGCTCCCACTGTCCAGTTAACCGACCCCGAAGCCTATAACTTGGTCCTGCAGGCCCGCTACTTGGTCCGGCAGTCGACGGCTGACAGCCTGGAACAAGCCATCACACTGCTTGAACAGGCTTTGGCGATCGATCCCGATTACGCCGCGGCCTGGGCTGGCCTGGCCCGCGTGTACAGTAGTTTGACGGGTCAGAGTCTCCGGCCCATTGACGAAGGCTACACACTGGCCCGCGAGGCCGCTGCCAAAGCTCTCGCCCTTGACCCGGAATATGCGCCGGCTCAAGAAAGTCTCGCCAGAATCGCGAGGGATTACGATCGTGATCTTGTGGTGGCGGCGCGGCATTATGGGCGGGCGCTTGCTCTGGACCCGGCCAACACCGAAATCATCGCCGGGGCTGCCAGCATGGCCGCCTCCCTTGGCCGACTGGACCAAGCTATCGCACTGGCGGAATACGCGGTCGCGCGCGATCCGGTAAACCCTGCTGGCATAGACAGGCTGGGAATTTATTATCTTTATGCCGGGCGCCTGGATGAAGCGATTGCCTCTTTGCGCACTGCGCTGGCCCTGTCACCGGGGTCCCTCGGCTCGCATTACTTGATCAATACGGCGCTGGTGTTGAAGGGTGAGCCCGAGGCTGCACTGGAAGTTATCCAAAAGGAGACCTCCGAGACTAAGCTCCTGTACGGCCTGGTGACGGCTTATCACGCGCTGGGCGATGCCGCCGCCTCCGACATGGCGCTAACGGAGTTGATCGAGAAGTACGAACAAGATGCCGCCTACAACATCGCCTACCTGCTGGCGTTCCGGGGTGAGGCTAACCGGGCTTTCGAGTGGCTGGACAAAGCGGTGGTCTACAACGACCCGGGCCTGTCCCAGATTGCAATCTGGCCCCAGTTCGCTAACATTCACGAAGACCCGCGCTGGCTGCCGTTCCTGGAAAGCATCGGCAAGTCCCCTGAACAGCTGGCAGCGATCGAGTTCAACGTCACCCTACCTGAATAGGGGCTTCCGCTTATGGCTAAAAGCGGCCTTTTTTTGCTGCCCGCACGAAGTATTCCGACAATGAAGCGGTCAAAGCCCGCCAAGCAAGTGGAAAAATCGGACCTGATATTTTAATGGCACGGGCCCAGCTTTAATGCCATGCTCTCTTGATTATTTGGGGGAGATTTATGGCTGAACAGCAACGCTCACTGGGGTTCTGGCGGACCTGGTCACTAAGCGCAGGCTACATGATCGGCTCGGGCATTTTTCTGATGCCAACAGTGCTGGCCCCGTACGGCCTTTTGGGACTATCCTCGTGGCTCATTACCGGCGCGGGAGCGGTTCTTTTGGCCCTTGTTTTTGGCAACCTATCCAGGCGCATCCCAAAGGTTGGCGGGCCCTATGCCTACACCAGGGAAGCCTTTGGTGAATTCCCGGGGTTTCTTGTCGCCTGGTCCTACTGGATCAGTTTGTGGGTGGGCACTGCCGCCATTACGGTTGCCATGGTAGGTTATCTGGGGGTGTTTATTCCTGCCTTGGGGGAAAGTTTTTTTGCGCAAATTGCCCTGGGGTTAGTGATAATAGCCATGGTTGTCGCCATTAATATTAATGGCATGCGCCAAACCGGAATATTTCAACTGGCTTTAACCGTTCTGAAAATTATTCCACTTGTGGCGGTTGGCATCGCTGGTTTGTTCTACATTGATGGCGGCCATGTCCCGGACTTTAACCCCAGTGGAGAACCGCCTGTTTCGGTTCTGGCCGCTGGAGCAATCCTGACAATGTGGGCATTTGTAGGCTTGGAGGCCGCGACCATCCCGGCTGGGGACGTTATTAATCCTGAAAAAAACATCCCCCGGGCACTTATCCTGGCGGTGTTAATTGTCGTGGCAATTTATTTCCTGTCTTCCTTTGCTGTTATGACAATTGTTGACGGGGCTACGCTCGCCCAATCAGAAGCTCCGTTTGCCGACGCTGCCGTAAAGATTTGGGGGGAATGGGCCGCTTATTTAATTGCCCTTGGGGCTGTTTTCTCCACCTTGGGCGCGCTTAACTGTAATATCCTTTTGGGCGGGCAAATGCCCATGGCCGCTGCCAAAAAGGGGGTCTTTCCCAAGGCTTTTGCGAATATGAACAAGAACGGCACCCCTGCCCTTGCGCTTGTCGTTGGCGGTATCCTTGGGGGGGGGTTGATGATTCTAAATTACACCAAGGGTTTTGTTGAGGCGTTTATCTTTATGATCCTCTTGTCCACCCTGGCAACCCTTTTGGCTTATGCCGGATCTTCCTTGGCTGATCTGAAATTCAGTCTGAAAGACAACACCTTAACCCCTGGCATTCTCGCCAAAAATATAGTTGTTGCCCTCCTGGCCTTTGCCTTTTCAATCTTTTTGGCGGTTGGCGCCGGGGCGGATGTGCTGATTTATGGCGGGCTGATGCTGCTTGCCGGTATCCCGGTTTATATGTTTTCAAGGCGACAGAACAAATGAGCGCCTTTAATGAATATGGGGCGCTTAAAACCGTGGCCGTCAGGACCCCCTTGGAGGCCTACATGACCGAGGGGAAAATTGACGCCGAATGGCAGCGTTTGCGCTTTCACACGAGGCCTGACCTGGCCCGGGCGATTGCGGAGCACGAGTGCTTCGTCAATATTCTTGGAAATTTCGGGGCCGAGGTTGTTTTTCTCCCGGAGGACCCGGGCCTGACGCTCGACAGCCTTTATGTCCGCGATGCCGCCCTGGTCAGCCCAAAGGGGCTAATCCTTTGTCATATGGGCCGCTCTACCAGGCAGGCCGAGCCAGAAATCCATGGCGCCCATCTTGCCCCGGTTTTGGGGTCGATCAAGGCCCCGGGCACCCTCGAGGGCGGTGATTTTATCTGGCTGGATGACCATACCGCGGCTGTGGGCTTAGGCACGCGGACCAATCGGGAAGGGGTGCGCCAATTAAAGGCCTTGCTTGGCGGTGATGTTGAGGTCCACGTTGTGCCCCTGCCCGCGCCGGATCACCCCGATGATGTCTTTCACTTAATGAGCATGATTTCACCGGTCGATAAGGATCTGGCGGTGATCTACCGGCCCTTAATGCCCGATGGGTTTTTGAGCTGGCTTGAAGGGCGCGGCATGAAATTTGTCGAAGTGCCGGAAGATGAGTGGCTGCCAATGGCCTGTAATGTCCTGGCGCTGGGACCCAGGAATGTTTTAATGCTCGATCGCTTGCCAAAAACCAGGGCACTTTTGGAAGCGGCGGGCTGCACGGTTCAGACTTACCAAGGCGATCATATCAGCCGCAAGGGCGAAGGCGGGCCGACCTGTTTGACAAGGCCTTTGGTGCGAAGGAATGAAGGGCAAAAACATGCTCCTTATTAGTGTTTTAAGAAACTCTTTTACAATTAAAAGTTTTTGATTTATTCTTATTCTCTAAATTTTTATTGAGGAGGGAGTTATGGCAATCACTTTTGAAAGTAGTAGAAAATATATAGTTTCCAAAACAAAAAAGTATTTCTTTAGCCTTGGCCAACCAACTAGGAGTCGCCTTTTAGGGGATCTTAGACCATATAAAATTTACATGGAAAATCGGCTTAAAACCCTTACAGACCCGGTTTTAAAAAATGCTTGTGAACGGGCCGTGGGCCAAGCGAGGGAAGCTTACAAAGCACTTGAAGACGGCGAGGTTGATGGTGCCTGGAAATGCTTTAACTATGCACGGCGCCTGGAAATCCTTAGCTTTGAAGAACATGAACTTGAAGCCTTTAGGTTAACGCTTTCCAAAGAAGGGCAATCTGAAAAAATTAGCAAATGGCGTCGGGAAGCAATTGAAGAAAATCTTAAAGCTTTAAAAAACAAGACGGATATAAAAAAGAAAAAACCCTACGTTTTTGAAGCCGCAAGAATTTTAGGAGTAAATGGCGATAACGAGCATTTCAAAATTTCCCTTCTTAGAAATAATATCACTATACTCTTAAGTACCTTGGGTGCCCTTTTGATTATGTTCTGGTTTCTTTTGGACACATCTTCAGCGGTTTTGTATTTTAAATCTTTAGCCGCTTTAAAAGAGGGGGCTACACTAACCCCGCCATTTAAACTGGTCATTATGGGGGCTTTTGTACTTGGTGCCATTGGCGCCTGCTTGACTGGTCTATTTTCCCTGACCCGGATGACCACCGGGGGAAGAGGGCCGGAGCGGATTGCCAGCACCTTAATTACCCTTTCAAGGCCGGCGATTGGAGGGGCTTCCGCCCTAGCGGCGATCTTTTTTTTACAGAGCAAAATTATCTCGTTCGGTGATTTGACCTTGGCGACCTATTGGGCGGTAGCTTTTTCTTTTGGATTTAGTGAACGGCTGGTGATTGGTACTGTGGAAAAAATGAACAAAAAATAACGATAATAATTAGGCTGTTAAAATAAATGGTCGGACCTGTGGAATTTTTAAAGCCCCACTCTACCTTGACTTGACGATTTCCAAAGAGCAATGTAGCTCAACAAATTTGAGCGCTAGAAGGGGTAGAAAATGCGGTTTATTACTAAAGAAAATATTGCGATATTTTTAATCTTGATTGTCGTCGTCTCCAGGCTCGTACCCCACCCGCCCAACTTTACGCCGGTCTTGAGCATTGCGCTTTTTGCCGGGGCTATGTTCGCCAGTAAATGGAAGGCCTTTTTGATCCCGGTAGCGGGGCTTGTCTTAAGCAATTTCCTGCTTGGGTTTTACACCGTGGCCTGGGTCGTGGTCGGCCTGATGGTGGCGATAACCGCGATCGGGCTGTTGATGAAAACCAATAAATCCGCCCCCCGCTGGATTGGTTTTTCGCTGGGTGCTTCGGTATTTTTCTTTATCCTTAGCAATTTCTTTGTCTGGCTTTACAGTGGCTATTACCCGCTCACCCTGGATGGGCTAATCACCAGCTATACCCTGGCCCTGCCGTTCTTCCAGAACACAGTGATCTCAACACTTTTCTATTCTCTGGTGCTGTTTAAGGGGGTTCGGTTCCTGGAAAGGGGAGCCAACAAATACTTTCAGCCGAAAGCCCAAGGCAAGGCCTAGTCACAAGCTAAAAATTTATTGAAGAAAATGGTCGGAGCGAGAGGATTTGAACCTCCGACCCCTTCACCCCCAGTGAAGTGCGCTACCAGGCTGCGCTACGCTCCGGACCGTGCGGGGTTTATAACCCCGGTCTTTGAAATGAGCAACTGTGAAAAAGAGAAATTAATCCGGTAAACGATCAATCAACTGGCGAAGCGCTTTCAGGTCACTGACCAGCGCTTTGACCAGGTCTTTTCCGACGCGGATGGTCTCAGTGTCCTCTTTTAGCGGGACCTCGGGGACCACCTCGGCTGCCACCGGTGGTTCCTCCTCTTCCGGGGCCTCAATAACCTCTTCAATTAGGGGAACTGGGGCAACTTCCTCAGCAACTGGTTTTTCGACACCCTCCTCAATCGCGGGGGCTGGTTTAGGGGCTGGTTCAGGCGCCAGGGTGTCCAGCCATACTTCGACAAAGTCCCTTAGCCCCTGCTCGCGCATCATTGCCTGAACATCCTTGATCGAATGCCCCTGATCGTAGAGCTGATGCTTGATGGCATGGAGAAGGTTTAAATCTTCGGGGCGGTAGTAGCGCCGGTTGCCGCCGCGTTTTAAGGGTTTAACCTGCGAAAATTTTGTTTCCCAGAACCTGAGCACATGCTGGGGAACGTCCAGATCCTCAGCCGCTTCGCTGATGGTTCTGAATGCTCTTTTTGCTTTTTGGATCATTTGATCCCTGCTGTTAGCGTGAATTTAACCAGCTTTTAGGGATGAATTTATTTTACCCTTTAAAACCTGGCTGGGGCGGAAGGTCAAAACCCTTCTGGGCGCAATCGGCACCTCTTCACCGGTTTTCGGGTTGCGGCCAA
>JAZFRG010000317.1:0-8976 GCA_036445535.1 Sphingomonadales bacterium | reverse complement strand
AAGTGTTTCGGCGCCTGTGGTTTGTGATTTTAGAAGCGCTGCTTTGTCTTTTTGCTTCAGTTGCAGTACATCAAAACCCCTTCGAATGGGAAACCATTTTTTTTCGGGCTCAGAAGCTTTCAACCATGACCGCGAGAGCCTCGGCATTCCCCTTGAAGTTGCAATTAGAAAGTGGAACGAAGGTAACTACCCTTCTGAGCCCGGCGAATACAAAGATTTGCCTATTTTTGAAAAGCCCGAAGTATTGATTGATAACGGTTACGGCGAATTAGTTCCTATAAAGTTTACGATTGCCCTGCTTGTTGAACAACAACTTTATTTTGGAAAACTCCCGATTTCACAGTTGTCGGGTTTTAAAGACGAACTAACTGGCTCTTTGATAACAAATGCCTTTACGACTGGAATCCTTGATTTAAATGATGTTCTAGAAAACTGGGAACCATTTTCTTTGGAAGAAAAACCACCCGTGAAACCCTTATTGACCTTAACAGGTTTATTTGGAAGGGAAGCATAGATTGCCACTTTATTTTATCTTGAGGGTGTTGCATAAGATGGCCAAATTCCAAAGGGGCCCTCTTGGCGGAATTGGTAGACGCAAGGGACTTAAAATCCCTCGGGCAGTAATGCCCGTCCCGGTTCGAGTCCGGGAGAGGGCACCATTTAACAGATTTTCGAGGTTGGCTAGTTGGTGGTGGCGAGGGTGTTTACCGCCAAAGAAAACTGGTTTCTTCAACCCTTGGTCAATCTGGGGCTTTTTCGTCCTTAGCCGGGTCCAATAGGACCTGACCAACAATGGTATTCCAGGCCGGGTGATCATTGCCATGCGAGTCAAATTGCCATCCCATAATCCCGCCAAACTGGTTGCCGTATACTTTTTGCAAAGGCCTGATAATTTGCTGAATAAGGTCCTCTGGAAGACTATAGCCACTTTGAACATTTGTTTTGTGAACAGGTTTTCCAACGACAATTTTATTTGCCGGCCAGCGCAAGGACCCGCTAGCGTCCGTGAGGCCATGAAATGAGGTAGGGTAAGGGGTCCCGATCCTGCCCACGACCTGGCTGTCATTTGGACTGTCAAAGCCAGGATTGTTGTAATATTGGACAATGATCCAATCAATTTGATCGCCCACAACTTTTAGAATATCCAAATAGGCACCGCCATGCCACTCCACGAATAAATAAGGGGGCTGAGGCGCATGGCTAAGCAAATAATCCGGCGCTGGTAATTCCAACCGCAAAGCTTTGGTAAGTGCAATTACAAATTTTCTGCCATCGATAATTCCGGCAGGCCGTTCGGTATGGAAAGTCGCGCTGGCCTCATAATCAATGTCTATTCCATCCAGCCCTTTGGTTCGGATAAAATCAGCCAATAACTTTCCCAGCTCGGCCTCGCGACCGGCAAGCGGTGCATATTCGGCGGCCTGCAACAACCCGCCGCCGAAGGAAATCATTACTTTTTTTCCCTTTTTCTGGAGTTCGGGGACGACATTCCAAGCTGTATCAAGGTGTTTATTGGTGTGAAGCGTGATGTTGTTTTGGTCATCTACCGACGCGGTAATGAACGCCAAGATTATATGAGTGTAGGGGGTATCGAGCGCCGCTGACAATGGCGAGTCATCGCTATTGTAGTAGGTAATATAGCGCGGGGTTGGGTCATCAGATGCAGGGGCTGCAACGGCCAGGGTCAAACCAACCAAAAGAAACCCGATTATCATTCCAATTAAAGGAAAATGGCCACATCGGAGATTAATGTTCATAAAGGGAATTCTAGTTGTCCTGCCAAACCAAAGTCAACCAAAGCAGCTTAATTCTCACCGGGAGAGGGCGCCATTTCCTAAGGCGTTAGCCTGCATCGGTTAAAAAAGATTGACGCGCCGGACCCGGTTGACCATTCTGATTGTTGGGCGTTCATTCTTTAAATCCGCTGACCCCGGATTTGGTTTTACCAGCCAAAAAAACAGGAGACAAACATGCCGTTTCGAAAAATATTAATCACCTTTGCCGCTTTTTTTCTTCTTACTGGGTTTAGTGCCCATGAAGACAAAGAGACAATTCTGGATATTATTGCTGCCGTGGAATACGGTTGGGAAAACGGTGACGGGACGCCCTTCAGAGAGCATTTTCTTGATTTTGATGGTGCCAGGTATGTTGAATCCGGGGGACAAAATGTTGGTCTTGATGATTTGGTGACCCACCATGTTGAGCCGGAAAAAGACTCCCTTGAATACCTATCGCTGGATTTCGAGAATATTGTGGTTTATTTCGAGGGGGATTTTGCCTGGGCGATTGCCGATACCAAGGTCAAGGGCAAAGTTCGCTCATCCGGCCTGGAGTTTGACAAAACCGGTTTCCAGACATTCCTGTTCCGCTATATCGATGGCGCCTGGAAGGTGGTTCACACCCATTCCTCATCGCGCGATCGAAAAAAATAAACTCGGGATAGGTCCATCTGAGAAAAGAACTTTTCGCAAATTTTTTGATCTGTAATTAAAATAGGGGCCAAAGTGGGGACTTCCAAAAAATCTGAAGACAAAGCCGCAAAACAAGCGGCCTATTGGCGGGCAAATCTAAAGCTGCTGGGAAAGCTTTTGGCGGTCTGGTTTATCGTTTCTTTTGGCTTTGGCATTCTTCTAAAAGACCTCTTAAACGAAATTCCCTTTTTCGGCTTTAAGCTCGGGTTCTGGTTCGCTCAGCAAGGCTCCATCTATGTTTTTGTCGTGCTGATTTTTATATATGTCTGGCGCATGGCTAAAATTGATCGCGCATTCGGGGTCGAGGATTAAGCCATGGACGCCAAAACCCTGACCTATATTTTCGTTGGCCTTTCGTTTTCACTCTATATTGGCGTTGCCATTTGGTCCCGGGTTTCAAGCACCAGGGAATTTTATATCGCCGGCGGCCACGTTCATCCGGTCCTGAACGGCATGGCGACAGCCGCTGACTGGATGAGTGCCGCGTCGTTTATTTCGATGGCCGGGTTAATTGCCTTTCAGGGCTACGATGGCTCGGTTTATTTAATGGGTTGGACCGGGGGATATGTGCTTTTAGCCTTATTACTGGCGCCTTATTTACGAAAATACGGTAAGTTTACGGTGCCGGAATTTATTGGCGATCGGTATTATTCAGGGGCCGCCCGCCATGTCGCGGTTCTGTGTTTGATTTTCATCAGCTTTACCTATGTCGCCGGCCAAATGCGCGGCGTCGGCATTGTGTTTTCAAATTTCCTCGATATCCCGATTGACCTTGGCGTGGCGGTGGGGATGCTGATCGTCTTTTTTTATGCGGTTTTAGGGGGCATGAAGGGGATTACCTATACCCAGGTGGCGCAATACGTCGTGCTGATTTTCGCCTTTACCATTCCCGCTATTTTTATCTCGCTGATGTTCACCGATATCCCGATCCCACAAGTGGGTCTCGGGGCCGAACTGACAGATGGCTCGGGGCTTTCGGTCCTGCAAAAACTGGATAACGTTTTGGTCGACCTTGGGTTCACCGCCTACACCAATGGCAGCAAATCGATGATTGATGTGTTTGCCATTACCGCTGCCCTGATGGTCGGGACCGCCGGGCTGCCCCATGTGATTGTCCGTTTTTTCACAGTGCCCAAGGTGTCCGATGCCCGTTTATCTGCAGGGTGGGCGCTGGTGTTTATTGCCATTTTATACACCACCGCACCAGCGGTTGGGGCCTTTGCCCGGTTAAACTTCGTGGCCGAGATCAACGAGACCGCCTACACCGAAACCCCCGACTGGTTCAAAAACTGGGAAGACCTGGGGCTGATCGGCTGGGAAGATAAAAATCAGGATGGGGTCATCCAATACCGCGCCGGGGCCCCCTTTGAGGGCAAACCTGCCTTTGAAGACGATGTCCGGGGTCCTTACGGTGAGCGGGTGTTGACCAATCCGCCTACAAGTTCAGCCAATGAGGTTTATGTCGACCGTGATATTATGGTCTTGGCAAATCCGGAAATTGCCGGTCTGCCGCCCTGGGTTATTGCGCTGGTGGCCGCCGGCGGTCTGGCGGCAGCGCTATCAACGGCCGCTGGATTGTTGCTGGTGGTCTCGGTAGCGGTCAGCCACGATCTTTTGAAAAAAAGCTGGAAGCCGGATATTACAGATAAGCAAGAGTTGTTGGCGGCCCGGATTGCGGCAGCGTTGGCCATTGGTATTGCTGGTTATCTGGGGATTAACCCGCCGGGGTTTGTCGCCGAGGTCGTGGCTTTTGCATTTGGCCTGGCGGCCTCAAGCCTGTTTCCTGCCATCATGATGGGCATTTTTTCGAAAAAAATGAACAAGGAAGGTGCCATTGCGGGCATGGTTGCCGGGCTTTTATTTACCGCTAGTTATATTATTTATTTCAAATTCTTTGCCCCCGATATGAACGGGGCGGCGAACTGGTTGTTTGGCATTTCGCCTGAAGGCATTGGTATGATCGGCATGTTACTGAACTTTGCGGTGGCCTTTAGCGTGGACCGCTTTACCCCGCCGCCCCCGGACCATGTCCGTAAAATGGTCGAAGACATTCGGGTGCCGGGCAGAACCGATGAAGGGTCCACTTAAACCCAGAAATATTTCCAGATTTATCCCGTAACCGGATGCGACGACCAATGGATGTGGGTAATTTTCCAGCCCTCCCCATCGCGCCGGAGGACCATCGTTCCAGTGCCCGGCAAATTATAGTCCTTATCATTATAAGTGCCCTTGGTGCTGCTTTCGCTGACGGTATTTAACCCCCCGCTTTATTTGTCCAAATCAACACACCTTGGCGTTCCCACCCCAATATTTTTAATTTCAGGTTAATTTTGTTGCCCTTTGACCGGCCTGTGACCCAACAACTATCCTTTTGTGTCGGGCCTTTTATCCGGGGTAGTTTTCCTGAAGGGTTCCCGGTGCTCTTTCCCTGACCAGGCCTGAAAACAAGCCTGTTAGTCTTCCCTCTGGAAAAATAAACTTGAGGGAAGTCTGTGGGCAATAAAATCGAAGACCCAAACAAATTGCTGATTATAGATGACCAGTCATTTGTCCTTCGTGCCCATTTTGAACCCCGAATTGCTGAGGCCTTTTCCCCGGAAGTGCGCATTCGTGTGAAGCACGTAAACAGCGGGGAGGTCTGGATGGAATCAGATATCGATAAGGCGCTTGCCCGGATTCGCGGTTCCCTCACCCAAAATTTTTTCCCGGATTCTAACTGAACAAGGAACCTATCATGTACAAACACCCAGGCGTTTATATCGAAGAATTACCCAGTGGCGTTATCCCCATCGAGGCCGCCTCGACCTCCGTAGCAGCGTTCATCGGCCCGGTCCGCCGCGGCAAGATTAATGAACCCAAGTTTATTACCGGCGTGACCCAGTATGAAAAAGATTTCGGTGAGATGAACGACACCGCCGGCGGGATTCGTGATTTTGGCGATAAACCGGATTATTTCGGCCACGCCGTCCATGCCTTTTTCGGCAACGGCGGCAAAAAAGCCTATATTGTCAGGGTTGCTGAGGAAAACGGACCGGATGCAGCCAAAAATTCTGAAGCGGCAATCTTCGATCCCAGCGATCCAATGAAAAGAGCTTTTTATTTCGAAACCAAATCCGAAGGCAAATGGGGCAATTACCTGGTGGCAAAATTATCCGAAATGGACGCCGAGGCCCCTGAATTAGGATTTAAGGTTGAAATTGGGGTCAAAGCCAGAGGGAGTTTTGAGGCCCTGGAAACCTTTAATGATTTGTCTTTGGTCGAGGGGTCAAGGAACGATCTTGTATCTGTCATCAATGATCAATCCGCTTTGGTGAAAGTTGAAAGAGAGCTGATTCCAACCAACGCTGCCAAAAATGGTGGGCAAACCAATGCCCTTTTAAGCGGATCCTTGAAAGGTGTTAATTTTTCCAACCTTGACGGCTCAATCCTGACGGTAAACGTCGATGGGGCAGACGTTCAGGTTCCCTTTGATGATAAAATTTCTAACATTCAGGATGCCGCCTCTTTTATTCAGAGTACAGTTCGGAGTGGGGCAGGTTCAGGTAGGGCCGGTTTTCAGGCCCAGGTGACCAAGGATAATCGGTTGTTGTTGATTTCCGGTTCCCGTAAAAAAAATCCTCCATCAAAAGTTTCTGTTGCCGCAAGTGAGGGAGCAACGAAGCTTTTGTTTGATTTGGCAAACAGCACAATAGTCCCCTATCCCAATGGGGGAAAAATGAAATACCTTAAAAGTGGATCCCTGGCAGGGGTTGGTTTTATACCTCTGGATGGGGAAAACCTTATGGTCAAGGTAGATGGCGTTGGCCCCGGGGTTGATGTGGTCTTTACGCCAGCCGAAACAACTATTGAGGAGGCCAGGGCATTTATCGAAAAAGAGGTTCGGAATGGAGCCACGAGTGTAAGCCGGGCGGGATTTCAAGTATTGGTAACCGAAGATGAGTCCTTGTTGCTGGTTTCCGGTTCCAGTGATCCAGGTTCCACTGTCGAGATAGACGAAAACGCAAGTTCAGCCGTTTCGCTTCTTAATCTCACAGTCGCTCAGGGGTTGATTGACACTCAGTATTCCAATCCAGGAGAAAGAGGGGCCTTTCGTAGTGAATCGTTGGCAGGGGATGATTTATCAACCTTACCTACAGAAAAGCTCAGAGTTAAGGTGGATGGCGATCCAAACGGGGTTTTGGTAACTTTTTCAGCTGGGGATACAGACGTCACTGCAGCAGCAGACCGGATACAAACTGCGGTTCAGGGTGTAGGGGGCACTGAAGGCAAAGTTGGATTTCAGGCTTTGGTTACCGAGGATGATTCTTTGTTGCTGATTTCCGGTTCCAATGGACCAGGTTCCACTATTATTATCGATGAAACCCCAGCCACCCAAGCCGGCATAGCGCTTCTTAAGCTCACAGGTGTCGCCCCGTCAGGCCCGACTGCATTTCCGGATGGAGGACAAAGAAATGCCATCCAAGGTGTAACCTTGACAGGAGTTGGTTTTCGGTCCTTGGACGGGAAAAAACTTAAGGTTAAGGTAGATGATCTTCCCACTGTGGTCGAAATAACCTTTACTGACCAACAAACGACCATTTATTCAGTCGCAGCATTTATCACGCAAACGGTTCAGGCTAAAGCAAATAACGCGAACCCTGAACCGGGCCTTGAAAATTTTCAAGCCTCGGTAACCGAAGATAAATCTTTGAAACTGGTTTCCGGGTCCAGAGGTCCAGGTACCGCCGTTACTTTGGAAGCAGTAAACCCATCAGCCGAAGCTTTCCTTTATTTAACCGACGCAACCGGCCTAGAAAAGCTCTCTTATCCACCGGGTGGAGAATCCCGGTTTATGGGCGGGGATGACGGCGATCTTGTGCTGGGCGCAACCAATTATAACGATGCCTTTAAGGTCCTAAAAGACTACCGCGATGTCAGCATCATTCTGCTGCCGGGCGTTAGTTATGACAAGAGGGACCCGGATCCCGGCGACCCGCCAATTGTAGGTGGGCTCATTATCGATGCGGCAATCACCCACTCTGAAAAAATGAAAAACCGGGTCGTGGTGGTTGATCCGCCGGAGGATTCTGAATTTATTTCTCCAAAAAGTGTCAACGATGCCGGGCTTCCAAAATCCAGCCATGCCGCGCTTTATTACCCCTGGGTGTACGTTCCCAACCCGCACTATCACCCGGAAACTGCGGCCAACCTTCCTTCAAAGCTTTTGGTCGGAGCCTCTGCCTTTGCCGCTGGGATTTGGGCCAGGATTGATGGCACCCGTGGTGTCTGGAAGGCCCCGGCCGGGTTAGAGGCTAGGGTCAGAGGTTCACTTGGGCCCGATAAGGTTATCGGTGATGATATCCAGGATAACCTCAATGACCTCGGGATCAATTGCATCCGCAGCATTATCGGTTCGCAAGTGGTTTGGGGGGCGCGGATGCTGTCAACCAAAACCCAGCCCGATTTTCGCTATGTGCCGATCAGGCGCACCTCAGCGATGATCGGCGAAAGCTTGTACGGTGCCCTGCAAGCGGTGGTTTTCGAGCCCAACAAACACATCCTTTGGTCAGCCCTTAGATCCAATATCGGAAATTTCATGGATGGTCTGTTCCGCGCCGGTGCGTTCCAGGGGGAAAAGGCATCGGATGCCTATTTCGTCCGCTGTAATCTGGATGACACCATGACCCAAGCCGACGTCGATGCTGGCATTGTCCGCGTGATTGTTGGCTACGCGGCGCTGAAACCGGCGGAATTTGTCGTCATTCAATTGAAACAAAAAGTTGGCCAGTCGACCTCGTAATTGGCCGAACGGATATTTATAAAAAGGAGATTTAACCATGCCAGCCCCAACATTTCCAACCAACACGCACCGCTACGATCCCTACCGTACGTTCAAGTTCCAGGTCGCTCTGGTGGATAACGGAACCCCGAAGGTCGTTGCCGGCCTTACCAAAATGGGTGCCCTAAAGCGCACTACCGAAGCCGTCAAATGGCGCTCAGCAGGGGAAAACTCTACCCAGCGCGTGATGCCCGGTGGCTCTTCTTATGAGGCGGTAACCTTAGAGCAGGGCCTAAGCCACGATCCTATCTTTGAAGAATGGGCAAATCTCGTGAACAGCCTTGATGGCGACAGTGCGGTCAGTCTTTTGAATTATCGGCGCCAAGTCATTGTCAATGTTCATAACCTCAAAGGTGAGGCTGTTATGTCCTACATTCTAAAGCGCGCCTGGGTTTCTGAATATCAGGCGCTACCGGAACTGGACGCCAATAATATGAACACCATCGGTATCCAGACGATCACCATCCAGCATGAGGGGTTTGAACGCGACCCGGCGGTGGTTGAGCCAACGGAATCCTGAGAACCATGAACCGGGAACCAAGAACCCACTCTTCTCCCCGGCCCGCCATTAGCTTCAAACCTGTGACTGGCAGGGTCGAGTTAGAATTGGCCGAAACCCTGGAGAAAAACTATTCCCGGCCGCACCGGGTTAGTGCTTTATTGACCTGTGTTCTTGAAACCATTGAT
>JAZFRG010000316.1:0-4358 GCA_036445535.1 Sphingomonadales bacterium | reverse complement strand
ACTGGATAAACCTAAATTTTGCCGCCCTTGAGGCGCTGGTGGCAGAACATGGGAAGGGTTATTGCTTTGGAAACACGGTGACGATGGCCGATTGCTTTTTTATCCCGCAGATTTGGAACGCCCGACGTTTTGATGCCGATTTATTGGCTTTTCCAAACCTGCTGGAAATTGAAACTGCGCTTTATAAGCTGGGAGCGTTTGATAAGGCATTGCCGGAAAATCAGCCGGACGCGCCCGAAGTTATGTCGCCCTAATTTTACCTTTTTTCAGGTCTTTCAATAAAAAACGTGCCGGACTAAGCGCCTTTGTTATTGAAGCCGTGCAGGGGGGAGGCGACCCAGCCATCTGTGAACTCAGGATTTCCGCGGCATAGGGCGCGGCCATAAACCCCCGGCTGCCGAACCCGGAAAATACAAAAAGCCCGGGGGTATCGGCTTCATTCTCTACTTGGCGCTGGCTATGGTGCAAGCGCTGTTTTTCCTTATAAACCTTGAGGTAGGTATCCTTATCAAAAGCCGCCCCGGCGACCGGGAGATGGTCTATCGTCTCGGTCCTAAGTGCCACCCTCCCCTTTAACGGCGGGTTTTCCCATTTGTCTTTCAGGGATGGGAATGCGACCCCCAGGGTCGCCAGGTTTTTATCCAGATTTTCTTGGGAAAGGGTTTCCCAGTCAGTTTTTGAAGGGTCTATCAAAACCTTGAAACTTGTCCCCAAAACATGAAACCCTTTTTTAGTCTTGGGGGTCAGATAGCCGCCTGGGAAGGCTAGGGTTTCCAAGAGTTCAAAATCCTTAAGTTCAGGCAGATAATTGATCTGGCCGCGGGTCAGCCGAAACGGGTTCTCACCCCAACCATCAAAGGAATTAGGGCCGGTCGCCAAAACCGTGGCATCAAATTTTTCATCGCCACTAAATTCCTTTCCAAGTACGACTTCAATTCCGGTGGTCAGCGCTATGCAGATATTTTCTGGGACCAGGCAGCCACCCCTTGGAAAAACCAGCCCGGCGCGATCCGGGCAAAATTTTAGATGCTCAGAAAGTTCAGGAAAATAATTTTCAAGGGTTGCCATCCTGGCCGCTTCGGGTTCATCGGCGGCCTTTTGAAAACAGCCCCGGGCGGGGTGCCAGATGTTGCCAAATTCTTTTTCCAAACGCTCATAAAGCGAGAGCGAAAAAAGATAGGCAGCTAGGTAAAAGTCGCTATAGGGATTATGGCTGCGCTCAAGCCGTGGCATAAAAACTGCCAGCGGGTGGCCAGAAGTGCCGGCGGCTAGGCTTTTTTCCTTTTCATACAGCGTTACCTCAAACCCCTTGCGTTTTAGAGCGTAGGCAACCGAGCACCCGGCAATACCGCCGCCGATCACAGCAATTTTGGTTTTTTTCATTCCTTGAACTGGGAATAGTCGATGGGTTTGGTGCGATCCAGCCTCTTTTTCGGCAAATCGGTTAGATATTTCAGGCCTGAGCCGCAATTAAACAACACCACCCGGTCTTTTTTATTAAGCTGCCCGGATTTAAGCGCATTTTTGTAAGCGGCCAGGGTTGCTGCCCCCTCGGGGCCGATATGAAGGCCCTCTGCCAACCCGGTTTCAAGGCGGGCGGTTTCAATTTCGGTATCCGTGACCGTCGCCGCAAAACCACCGCTTTCGCGCACTGCGCGAAGGATCAAAAAATCGCCGACAGCAATGGGCACGCGCATGCCCTGGGCAATAGTCTGGGCGGTTTCCCAAAGCTCGGCGTGCTCGGTGCCCTCAATAAAGGCTTTTACGATGGGCGCGCAGCCTTCGGCCTGGACAGCAATCATTTTAGGCATTTTGCCGGTGATAAAGCCAATTTCCTCCAGCTCGGCAAAAGCCTTCCACATGCCAATTAGCCCGGTGCCGCCCCCGGTTGGGTAAAAAATCGCGTCGGGCAGCTGCCAGTCCATTTGCTCGGCCAGCTCTAACCCCATGGTTTTCTTGCCCTCAATCCGGTAGGGCTCTTTCAAGGTTGAAAAATCAAACCAGCCGACCGGGCCCTTACCATCGCCGACGATCTTGCCGCAGTCATTAATCAGCCCGTTTACAAGATAAATATCACCCCCTTGCAGGATGGTTTCCTGGATCGTGATCTCCTGGCTATCATCAGGGGAAAAGATGTAGGATTTAATCCCGGCGCGGGTGGCGTAGGCACTCAACGCCGCCCCGGCATTACCGGCAGTGGGCATGGCGATAACCTTGACCCCCAGTTCTTTGGCCATCGAGACCGCCATCGCTAGCCCCCTGGCCTTGAATGAGCCGGTCGGAAGCCGGCCTTCATCCTTGATGAAAATGGTTTCCGAGCCCGCGCCAATTTTTTTCTCCAAAGCGGGGCAACCAAGCAGCGGGGTGATCATTTCCCCAAGCGAGACAATGTTTTTGGCATCGGTAACCGGTAATAATTCCCTGCAGCGCCACATATCCGGGCTCCGACCCTCGAGATCGCTTTTTTGAAAGGCTTTTTTGACCCCGGACAGGTCATAGCGGACCAGCAGGGGCCGTCCGGCCTCAGACAGGTTGTGGAGTTGGCCTTTGGGGTAAACTTTTCCCGTCAGACCGCATTCCAGGTGGGTGACAAAGGTTCCAAAATCAGCCATAGTTTTTGAAGGTAAACATAAACAATTACGAATTCATAGAGGGAAAAGAAGGTCCCATGATTTATTCGCTGGATGGTCAGATACCTGAACTTAAGGAAGGCAGTTTTGCCGCCCCTGATGCCTCATTAATCGGCAAGGTACGGCTGGCAAAGGGCGCCTCGATCTGGTTCCAGACCGTGGCCCGTGGCGATAATGAATGGATTACCATCGGCCCGGACAGCAATATTCAAGACCTTTCCATGATGCACACTGATATGGGTTTTCCGCTCAATGTTGGCGCCCGGGTTACGGTTGGTCACAAAGTAATTCTGCATGGTTGCACGATCGCGGATGAGGCGCTGATCGGCATGGGGTCAACCCTGATGAACGGGGCTAAGGTGGGCAAGCATTCGATTATTGGCGCTGGATCCCTCATTGGCGAGGGCAAGGAAATCCCGGAAGGGGTGTTGGTATTTGGGTCTCCAGCACGAGTAATAAGGGATTTGACAGTGGAAGAAATAAATTCAATTCTTGCCTCGGCCGAGCATTATGCCGAAAATGCCCAACATTTTCTGAAAGGGTTGAAATGAAGTTTACGCGACGCACCCTGCTTAAAATATTTTCCAGTTTAGCGGCGCTTGGCGCTGGCGGGACGGGGTTTAATCTGGCCTTTGCTGAAGAAAACAAAGCTTTACGAAAATTTTTTGAAAAATCACAAGTCATTGATGCCTTAACCTTGGGGTTGGAGTGGGATGAGGTAGAATTTGAAGCCTTGAGCAAGTCAGGCCTTTCAGGGTTCCATTGTACGCTATTGAACAGGATTGAATTCGATGATGCGATCGCCGATCTTCGCGATTGGGATCGGCGTTTTACCAAGTTCCCGGATATTTTTCGTGCGGCTCTAAAGGCTGAAGATTTTTTAAAAGCCAAGAAAAATGGCCAAGTGGCGGTGCTTCTAGGCTATCAGGATACCCTGATGATTGGTCAGGATGTTGACCGCTTGGATACCCTTCATGAACTGGGCACCCGGTGCCTGCAGCTGACCTACAACTACCGGAATTTTGTTGGCAATGGCTGTTTGGAGCGGGTCGATGGTGGGCTTTCAGATTTTGGTCTGGAGGTCGTCCAGCGCATGAACGATCTGGGTATCCTAATTGATCTTAGCCACTCGGGGGTCAACACGACGCTGGATGGGATCGCGGTTTCCAAAAAGCCTGTGGCCTTTACCCACACCATGTGTGAAGCGATTTATAAGAACCACCCGAGGGCCAAAACCGATACCCAAATCAGGGCCCTGGCGGACAAAGGGGGTTACATCGGGATTACCATGATTGGCTATTTTGTGGGCCCTGACCCGGGCGGAGAAACCACGATTGAGAATTATGTCAATCATATTGACCACGCCGTAAATATTGCCGGGATTGATCATGTTGGTTTATCCTCGGATTTTGCTATTAGGGGCATACAGCCCTGGGCGACCCGCGAGAATTGGTACGAGCCGCGGCTGGAATTTTTCAAGCCCTCTTATCAAGTGCGCTGGCCGCCATGGATCCCTGAACTGGATGTCCCGGAACGCTTCTGGAACACCACAGTGGCCCTTCAAAAGCGTGGCTATTCAGAGGATCAAATTGAGAAATTGCTGGGCCAAAACTGGCTCCGCCTGTTTGCTGAGGTTTTGTAAAGAAAAAGAGGTTAACATGTTGAAAATAAAAGGAATTTTAATCCTTTTTTATGTTTTTTTGGCAACCAGTAGCCTGGCCCAGGAAG
>JAZFRG010000315.1:0-2670 GCA_036445535.1 Sphingomonadales bacterium | reverse complement strand
CAGAAAAATTAAACCCCGATGAAATTAATGACGCTTTGACAATGGCTCAGGCGTGGGCCGACAGTCATTAAAAAAAATAAAAATGGCGAGGAAAAGCCCTTTTCCTAATTTCGCCAAAATAGTATCGTTAAGCTTATGCAAGTTAACCCTTAGGAGGTATTCCATGTCTTATTCCCCGCGCGCTCTTTTTGTAGGGTTTTTGGTCTTACTGGTAGGCACGATTGGTTTTGCCGACAGCGGCCTGGCCGCTAAGAAGAAAAAAATCGACCGCAAGGCGGCCGCGGCCTTGGAAGAATTTCATACCATTGTTAACGGCTCTGAAGATTTACTGGAGCGCGCCAGTGGGGTTTTGATTTTCCCGTCGATTAAAAAAGCCGGGATTGGGATTGGCGGAGAGTCAGGGTCAGGAGCCCTGATTGTTGACGGGATTACGGTTGCTTATTATCGCTCATCGTCGGCCTCCATCGGGTTTCAACTCGGCTATCAGGAGCGCAGCCAATTATTACTTTTTATGACCGCGGAAGCCCTGGCCAGGTTCAGGCATTCGGAAAATTGGGAAATCGGCGCAGATGCTTCGGTGGCTTTAGTTACTCTTGACGCTGGCGGGAAGCTCAATACCGAGACTTATAATAACCCTGTTTTGGCGTTTATTTATGGCGCTACCGGTCTGATGTATAATCTGACTCTGGAGGGCACCAAGGTCTCGATCATTAATCCTAAATAAAGCTTAGTTAGCTCCAATTTTCCGGGGCTTTGACGTGAAGGTATTTGGTAACATTTTCCAAAGGTTTTTCTGAGCCTTGGCGGTACCATTTACCGGCCTTGAATTTAGCCGAAAACGGAAACGAGAATTGCGGGCCAAAAATAACATTCTGGGCCTGGTCCGGCCAGGTTGATCTGGTGCTTTGGCAAAAATTTCTCCAGATAAAATCTTCTCCGCCGTTTTTGTCTGTTTCCTGGGATTTTCTTTTCCTTAAGGGTCTTTCACGGGCGTCCCGGGCGACCAGGCTCTCGCGCAGTCTGGCGAGCTCTAAGGGCGCATCAGACAGGCTGCCTTTGGTACTGAGCGCCAAAGACTTCATTTTTTCCAGCTGATGATTGGTAAAACCCTCACAAAATTCGTACCGGGCATAAATGCGATCGACGATATCGTCGCTAAATTTTCCCGCGACATCGATCTCACGGGTCAGGGCAAAGGCGGTGTCAGACTTTTCATCCTCACCGGTCAGACGACCCCAGGTTTCTGAGATGTCCTTCCAGACGTGTTCCATGTCATTGGTTTGTTTGTTGCTGGCCATATATCGCTCCGGAATCTTTCCAGAGTTCATTTAAAGCTAAATTAGTTAAAAACTGCTTAAAGGGAGGAATAGAGGAATTTTGAAAAGAAATTACTTGCCATGTTTGCCTTCAGCAAAGCCTGGTCCTTGGCGGCTACGCGGTCTCAAAAAGAAGTTTAAGGTAATTGCGGAACTGCTTAGACAGGCGGATGGTGAGGGTTTTGTCGCCATACGAGCGGGAAATCACAAAGCCGCCCTCGACAATCGCCATGATCATTTCCGCAAGATCCATTGCCGAAACAGGGGTTTTAGGTTTGCGCGCCTTAAGAAGTTTTTTGAATTTATCCTCATAGTATTTTGACCAGGCCCTAAAGCCGTCCACAACAAGTTCCTGGATGCCCATGTTAAACAGCTGTTTCTCATAGGTGTAGGTGGCAAAAACACAGCCCGCTGGCGGCGCATTGAGGTTTTTCAGGAACTCTTCGAAAAGCTTGAGGAAAATCATAACCTCCTGAAGCGGATCGTCGGCCAGCCTCTCGGCCTGCTTGCTGAAGTCCTCAAACCGGTCGAGGTCTTTTTTGGTATACCGTTCAACCACTGCGGCGGCCAGGTCGTTTTTGCTGGAGAAATGATGAAAAAAAGCCCCCTTGGTTAACCCGGATTCCGCTACAATGTCGTTCAAAGAGGTGCCTGAAAAGCCACGCGCAAGTATCAGTCCCTCCGCTACAGAGAGAATCTTTTCCCGGGTTGATTCGCCTTTTTTAACCATGATTTCCTTCATAACATACCATTAGGTATGCCTCAATACAAAATATTCAAGGCTTTTGCAACAGCAATTTTATTAATGAAAACAATCAGGTGTGCACATATTTTCCTTTTAGTTTTAAGTTTAGTAAAATAATGATTGGTTTTCTGTTGACAAACAGACCTAGTGGTTTCATAAACAAACCGACCGGTCGGTATGTCGGTCAAAATCAACACTAGGGAAGCTAATAAAGGAGCAGAAAATGCAAGATACCCCGAACAAAGAAGTAAACGGTGTCAATGTTACGGCGCTTAATGAAACCATCGAAGCTGTCAAAGGCGACCACGCCATTGCAAAGTTCATATTTCAAGCAAACAATCAATGGCTGGGTGGTGCCTTAAACCGAACCACCATCAATGATTACTACGGGGCTCTTGAGCACCAGACCAGAGAAAACCCGTTTGTTTTTGACAACGATGAGCCGCCGGTGCTTCTCGGTGAAGACCGTGGCGCCAACCCGGTTGAATTTCTGTTGCATGGTCTGGCTGGTTGTTTGACAACCACGCTTGCTTTCCATGCCGCCTCGCGGGGCATCGAAATTGAGGCCATAAGCTCAGAATTAAAAGGCGACCTCGACCTCAGAGGCTT
>JAZFRG010000314.1:0-8272 GCA_036445535.1 Sphingomonadales bacterium | reverse complement strand
GCGTCGTTCCCGCCAAGGAAGCTTTTTTGGGTTTTGCCAATTCTGCGGTTATTACGGTCGCAGCGGTTTTGATAATTAGCCGCGGGCTGACCAATTCCGGTGCGATTGAACGGGTCGCCAAATACCTCCTTCCAAAAGTTGAAAACGTTACCCTGCAAATGGGCGGGCTGAATATTTTTACTGGCGCCTTAAGTGCGGTGATGAACAACGTTGGCGCCTTGGCGCTGTTGATGCCGGCGACCATAAATGCCGCAAAAAAACTAAAGAAATCGCCTTCTCTGTTTTTAATGCCCTTAAGCTTTGCCTCGATTATGGGCGGAATGGTGACCCTGATCGGCACCCCGACCAATATTATTATCGCCAATCTAAGGCCCGAATTAATGGCCAGTATCAGGCCCGAATTAAAAGATGTCTCGCCCTACACAATGTTTGATTTTGCCGCGGTTGGTGGCGTGGTCGCCCTGGTCGGGATTTTATTTGTCACCCTGATCGGATGGCGATTACTGCCAAAGGATAGAACGGCTAAAGAGAGCGGCAGCACTTTATTTGATATTGAGGGTTATACCTCTGAGGTAAAGGTTCCCAAAGACAGTAAATATATTGGCATCCCAATGCCAAAGCTGGATCTCAAAGCCAAGGAGTACGGCATTCAGATTGCCGGCATCATCCGCAACAAGCGGCGCATTTTGGCCCTTAAACCAAGCCATGAATTGAAATCCCAGGATATTTTAATCCTCGAGACCAACCCGGAGGATTTGGACAAATTTACCCACGAGATGGGGTTCGAGCCGGTCGGGGATCTGGGCAAGGATATTGCCCTTTTAAGCTCCGAGGATGTGGTTCTGATCGAAGCCGTGGTGTCGTCTGATTCCAGACTAATCGGGCGCAAGGTCTCAACGCTCAGATTAAAATCCCGCTATCACATTAATCTCCTCGGCATCAGCAGACAAGGCACGACCATTATCAAGCGCTTGCAGGATGTTGTTCTTCGGACCGGGGATGTGGCCTTGCTGCAGGCCGAAGAGGACATTTATAGAACCACGCTTTCCCGGCTTGGGCTTTTGCCCCTGGCCGAGCGCGGGTTTAGTATGGGCAAACGCCACCAGGCCTGGCTGGCGGGCCTTTTTCTGGGCACCGCCGTGTTGCTGGCTTCTTTTGGCGTCCTGGATTTAACTATTGCCCTGACCGCAGCGGCGCTGGGGATGGTCGTGACCAACATTGTGCCCTTGCAGGATTTATATGAATCGGTGGATTGGCCGGTGATTGTTCTTGTCGGCGCCATGATCCCGCTGGGCGGAGCGTTGCAGACCGTCGGGGCCACAGATCTTTTGGCCAATGGAATTTTATCCCTCTCAAGCGGACTGCCCATCTACATCATTTTGGGCCTCGTGATGTTCGCAACCATGACCTTATCGGATGTCATGAACAACGTCGCCACCGCGGTCGTGATGGCCCCCGTGGGCCTGGCAATCGCAGATGGTCTTGAAGTAAACCCCGATGCCTTTTTAATGACTGTAGCGGTGGGTGCCAGTTGTGCTTTTCTGACCCCGATTGGCCATAAAAATAACGCTCTGGT
Organism: Sphingomonadales bacterium; assembly: GCA_036445535.1. Lineage (GTDB taxonomy): Bacteria > Pseudomonadota > Alphaproteobacteria > Sphingomonadales > SMXR01 > SMXR01. The sequence goes on along the minus strand of JAZFRG010000314.1, from coordinate 6,696 downwards.
GATGGGGCCCGGGGGTTATAAATTTGGCGACTATTGGCGCATGGGCCTACCCCTTGAAATCCTCATCCTATTTGTCGCGGTGCCAATGATCATGATCGTTTGGCCGCTTTAAAAAAAACAGGTTATTTCGGTCCTTTATAGACCCAGCCACCCGGGTTTAAAATTGTGTTGGACGGGTTCGGATTTGTGAACCAGGGTTGTATTTCTATTGTGCTATACTCTTTTAAGTGCATATTGAAAAACTTATACAACTTATAATTATTTTAGTTCTTTTTGCAGGATTTTCAGAAAATCCTGAGTCCCTGCCCCTGGCAGAAACATGTCCGGCGGTTTTTGATAATTTCCCCTCACCACAGGTGTTGAGCGGCATGCCCCACACCGAGCTTTGCTCAATGCGTTTTGCGCTTTCCTATAACCACTTTACTAAAACCCCATTTTGGGTGGTCGAAAGGTTGCAAGCCAAAAATTTATTGGGCACAGCAAACCGGAAATTTTCAAACTTTAAAAGCGATCCGCGGCTGGAGAAGGAAAGCCAGGCCCGGTTGGCAGATTATCGGGGCAGCGGGTATGACCGCGGCCACATGGCCCCGGCCGGTGATCTTAAGTCCAGCCAGATTGCTATGGATGAAAGCTTTTATCTCACCAACATTGCCCCCCAGGTGGGGGTTGGGTTTAATCGGGGAATTTGGCGGCAGTTGGAGGAAAAAGTCCGCGGTTGGGTTTTAGAGCGCGGCGAGCTTTATATTATAACCGGCCCGGTTTATTATGATTATAGCCCTGTTATCGGGGAAGGTCGGGTTGTGGTTCCCGATGCTTTTTTCAAGATTATATATGACCCAAGGACTTTTGAGGCTCTCACCTTTTTGCTTCCCAATCAGGCGTTTTCAAAGACCAGCCTGAAAAAATTCCAGATCACCATTGATGACCTTGAAAGCAGGGTTGGCGTAGATTTTTTTAACGATTTAAGCCCGGCTTTGGAGGCCGCCCTGGAATTATCCTCCTCCCTGCTTTGGCCCTGATTTATTTTTAATTTTTTGCATTTCTTTTTTTTCTATGTCAGGATTTTTAAAATAAATCGGCTTTGAGGGGACGACCATGCAAAAGCTTTTTACTTCTATTTTTCCAGCACTTTTAATTTTTGGTTTAATAACTGGCGGCGACAACCTGAGTTTTGCGCAAGAGGCCTTTGATGCCGATGCTGCAACCGAGGCTTATCTGGCCAGCATTCCGGCCGAGGACCGGGCTCAATCAGATGCCTATTTTGAGGGCGGTTACTGGCTGCTGTTATGGGGAACGCTTTATTCGGTCCTTGCCGCCTGGGTATTACTTCATTTTAAAATTTCAGCCAGGTTACGGGACTGGGCTGAAAAGCTGACCCGCTTTAAATTTATCCATTCCTATGCCTATGCCGTTCAATATATAGCCGCCAGCTTTGTGATCGGGTTTCCGTGGGCGGTTTATGTGGGTTTTTTCCGCGAACACCAATACGGCCTGGCGAACCAGACCTTCGGCCCGTGGTTCTCTGAACAAATTATTGGGCTCGTGGTTACGATGGTTCTTTTCAGCCTACTGATTGCCGGACTTTACAAGCTGATTGAGAAGGCAACCCGAACCTGGTGGATTTGGGGCGCTGGCCTGGTTGGGGCCTTTTTTGTTTTCGTGCTGGTTATTTCGCCGGTTTTTCTTGATCCGCTTTTTAATGAATACACGCCCATGGAAGAAGGCCCGCTCCGCGATGAGATTTTGTCCATGGCACGGGCCAACGGGGTTCCCGGCGATGAAGTTTATGTCGCTGACGAATCTGAACAATCCACCCGGATTAGCGCTAATGTCTCCGGGGCCTTTGGCACCACCAGAATTGCCCTGAACGATAATCTTTTGGAAAACTCAAACCTCGGCGAAATCAAGTCCGTCATGGGCCACGAGATCGCCCACTTTGTTACCAATATTATCTTTGTCCTGATTATTCCTTTTTCGGTGGTTATTCTGGCCGGGTTTGCCTTTGTTAATTCCACCTTCCCAAAGGTCTTGAAAAAATACGGCCAAAACTGGGGGGTTCGGAGTATTGCTGATCCTGCGGGTCTGCCGTTGTTTTTCGCCTTGATTGCGGTTTTCTCGCTGGTCATGACCCCAGTGACCAACACCATTGTTCGTGAGAACGAACGTATGGCAGATGCCTACGGCCTGAATGCCGCCCAGGAACCCGATGGCTTTGCCACCATTGCCTTAAAGCTAGGGGAATACAGGAAGCTTGACCCCGGCCCCATCGAGGAATTTATTTTCTTTGATCACCCCTCCGGGCGCTCACGGATCCAAATGTCGATGGACTGGAAAGCTGAAAATCTGGATGAGGATGAGGCGGCTAGCCCATAAAGGCAAAAATTATTATTGCCAGAACGACCACCAGGCCGAGGGCAAAAATCCCCAGGAACAGGTTGATGAACTTGGGCAGGGCCTGGCCGGTTCCATGCTCCCGCGCCTTCCGGCGCCTGCGAAAACGCCGCTCTATAACTGTTTTGTCGTATTTTTCCATACCCCATTATAAGGGCAATAGGGTTAAATCCCAAGGCAGACGTATTTGATTTCCATGAAATCCTCGAGGCCGTATTTGGAACCCTCGCGGCCAATGCCCGACTGCTTGATGCCGCCAAAGGGTGCCACTTCGGTGGAAATAATCCCGGTGTTAACACCAACGATACCGCTTTCAAGGCCTTCGGAGACGCGGAAAATCCGGCCAACGTCGCGGGCATAAAAGTACGCCGCCAGACCAAATTCGGTATTATTGGCGCGCTCCAGAACCTCCTCCTCGGTTTTGAATTTAAAGACCGGCGCGACCGGGCCAAAGGTTTCTTCGCAACTTGCCTTCATTTCCTTGGTGGCATCGGCAATCACCGTCGGTTCAAAAAAGGAATGACCCAGTTCATGGCGTTTGCCGCCGGTCATCAGCCGCCCGCCTTTTGAAAGCGCGTCGGCGATATGCTCTTCGACCTTCTCAACCGCTGACATAGAGATTAGGGGTCCTTGGGTTGTCCCCTCATCCAGGCCATTACCAACTTTTAGCTGCTTAACCTTGGCGACAAATTTTTCAAGAAACTCATCATAAACGCTATCCTGAACATAAATCCGGTTGGCACAAACGCAAGTTTGCCCGGTGTTCCGGTACTTACAAATAATCGCGCCTTCAACCGCGGCATCAATATCGGCATCATCAAAAACGATGAACGGCGCATTGCCGCCAAGCTCAAGCCCGACCTTGGTGATGTTCTCCGCGCACTGTTTCATCAGGATCCGACCAACTTCGGTCGAGCCGGTGAAGGTCAATTTTCTGATAATATTGCTGTCGGTCATGGTCTTGCCAATGATCGACGATTTGCCGGTTAAAACATTGAAAAGCCCGGCTGGCATGCCCGCCTCCCCGGCGAGATAAGCCAGCGCCAGCGCTGAATAAGGCGTTTCGCCGGCGGGTTTGGCGACAAAGGGGCAGCCTGCGGCCAGGGCCGGGCCGGCCTTTCTGGTTAACATCGCAGAAGGAAAATTCCACGGCGTGATCGAGGCAACGACGCCAATCGGCTGTTTCATCACCAAAATCCGCTTGTCGGTCATGTGACCGGGGATGATATCGCCGTAGGCGCGTTTGCCCTCTTCGGCAAACCATTCAATGAACGAGGCGGCGTAGGCAATTTCGCCCTTGGCTTCGGCCAATGGTTTTCCTTGCTCGGTGGTCATAATAATTGCCAAATCCTCGGCATTGTCCAGCATCAGGTGGAACCATTTCATCAGGATGCCATGGCGAGCCTTAGCGGTCAGGGCGCGCCACGGGCCCCAGGCCATGTTGGCAGCTTCAATGGCGCGGGTGGTTTCCTTAGCGCCCATCAACGGCACCGAGCCTATGACCTCACCGGTGGCCGGGTTGGTGACCGGGAAGGTCTCGCCGCTATCGGCATCGCACCACTTACCGTCGATGTAACCTTGTTCCCTGAAAAGCGCAGAATTCTTCAATTTCATGATTTTGTCCTTAAATCTTTTAAAGTCTCTTGGCCTTTGATAGTGTTTAGTTATGGGGAGGGGAAAAATCAAACCGTTTTTAGTAGGGTTCCTGCTTTTGTTTGGCTGCGACCAGCCCGAGGGTGAAACCTGGAACGCTTCCCTGCCCTGGTCGATAAAGGAATACCACACCACCAACGCGATGGCCTTTGCCGAAGCGGTTAAGCGTGAGACCAATGGTCAATTGGAAATCAAGATCTTCCCGGGGGGCGTTCTGGGCCTTAAGGGCCCCGATACGGTCCGGGCGCTGGGTGAGGGTCTCGTGGACATGGCCGACGTGCCGGCGGTCCAGGAAGCAGGGAATGAGCCGGTCTTGGCGCTAGAGTCCCTGCCCTACCTGATCCAGAACCAGAATGAACTCAGGCTTTTATACTCCTTATCCCGACCCAAGATTGAAAAGGACTTGAAGGCCAAGGGCTTAAAGCTCTTGTACATTGTGCCGTGGCCCAGGCAAAACATCTATTTGAAGAAAAAAGTGACTAGCCTTTCCGAACTCCAAGGCCTGAAAATCAGGACTTATGACCGGAATTCCTCGGAAATGATGGAGCTGTTGGGCTTGGTGCCCTTGCAAATGCCCTCTGCTGACGTGGTCCCGGCGCTGGCCTCTGGGATGGTCGATGCGGTCATGACCTCGACAACCACCGGGGCGGCGCAAGGGTACTGGGAATTTTTGCCCTACATTTACCGAACCAATCACCTGTGGTTATCGAACATCATGTCGGTCAGCCAGGAGAGCTGGAATGCGCTGGATACTGAGACCCAAAAGAAGATTGAAACCCTGGCCCATAAAATGGAACAGGAATTCTGGCAGGTGGCCGCTGAAGACGATCTAAAAAAACTAGAAATATTGATTAAGAACGGCGTGGAAGTTATTGAAGTTACTAAGGAATTACGTGATCAGATGCAAAGCGCTTCAAAGCCGATGTGGCAAGCCTATATGGACCGGGTTGACCCCGAAACCCGAGCGATTTTAGGGGCCTTTTTGAAGGCCACGGGCAAGGAATTGAGCCCATGAGTTTGCTTTTGAATTTCATCGAAAAACTGGAAAATTTCGGGGCCTTTTTGGCCGCCCTTGCGCTGGCCCTTATGTTTGGCCTGGGCCTTGCTGAAATTCTCAGCCGGGAAGTTTTGGGCGCCTCCATTTCAATCTCGTTGGAATACACCGGTTATCTGGTGGCATTTTCGTTTTTGATGGGTTCGGGCTGGACCTTTTCAAAGGGAAAACACGTCCGCCTGACGCTTTTTGGGCCAAAGGGGGAGAAAGGAAAAATCCTCGAAATCATGGTCCTTTTAACGGCCCTTGGGTTGGCAAGCCTACTGGCTTATGGGCTGGTTTCCTGGACTTTTGGGAGTTTTGAACGGGGTTCGGTGTCGTTTTTCCCCAGCGCAACCCCGCTTTGGATCCCGCAGATGATCCTAAGCCTTGGCCCCATCATTCTCGCCTTTTCGGTTTTGGGACAACTCCTCCAAACCCTGGATAAAAAACCATGATCGGGCCGGGTTTAAGCATTCTCGGCAGCCTGGCGGCATTATTGTTGGCCCGGCTTTGGGTTGGCTTTGCGTTAATGGCGGCGGGCCTAATTGCGCTTTTCCTTTATCAGGATGTCCCTGTCACCAAACTCCTGGCTTTTGAAGCCTGGACCAGCCTAAGTGCGGCAGAATTGGCCGCTTTGCCGCTGTTTATCCTGATGGGCGAAATCCTTTTCTCAAGCCGGTTTCCAAAAGATTTGTTTGATGGCCTTCAGCCCTGGGCCAAACCGATCCCGGGGCGCTTGTTCCACCTGAATATTCTGGGGTGCACCATGTTCGCGGCGGTTTCCGGCTCCTCGGCGGCGACCACCAACACCATTGGCCGGATGACCTTGAGGGAGCTCCAAACCCGCGGCTATGACCGAAATCTGGCGATCGGATCGCTGTGCGGGGCAGGAACGCTAGGGTTTTTAATCCCGCCCAGCATCATTTTAATCCTCTACGGGGTTCTGGCCGAGGTCTCAATTCTGGACCTGTTTTTGGCGGGCATTATCCCCGGCGTGCTCTTGAGCCTGGGGTTTATGGCCTATATTGCTATCAAAACCACCATGAACCCTGCGCTTTTGCCAAAAATCGATGAAACCCGGGCAACCTGGGCGGAAAAATTTACAGGGCTTATCAAAATCAGCCCGGCGCTGCTCTTGATCCTCGGTGTCTTGGGGAGCTTATATATGGGTTTTGCCAGCCCCTCAGAGGCCGCAGTGCTGGGGGTTGCCGGCGCCCTGATCATTGCCGCCTTTAAGCGCGATCTGTCGCTGAGCGCCCTTAAAGGGGCCTTTCTGGAGGCGGTGAAAACCACCTCAATGGTCGGCTTTATCCTCTTGGGCGCGCTATTCCTGACCCGGGCGATGGCTTTTCTGGAAATTCCCTCGACAATTGCAGGCGGGATTGAGGCGATGGCGTTATCGCCCCTGATGCTTATTTTTGTGCTTCTGCTGTTTTATGTCGCGCTGGGGATGATATTGGATGGCCTGTCGGTGATCGTGATTACCCTGCCGATTGTCCTGCCGCTGGTAACCGCTGCGGGCTTTGACCCGCTCTGGTTCGGGATTTTTGTCGTTATTACCGTGGAAATGGCGCAGGTTACCCCGCCGGTCGGCTTTAATCTTTTTGTCGTGCAAA
>JAZFRG010000313.1:0-11503 GCA_036445535.1 Sphingomonadales bacterium | reverse complement strand
GGCAAAATCCGCACAGGACACGGCCCGGCCCAGGGCTTTTAGATGTGCCGGGGCATTGGTGCGCATTGCCGATACCGGCTCACGCCCGGCACCGCCTGAGGGCACCAGGGGCTGGTGAATTTCCTTTACAAAAGCGCTCGATTTCAAAGGTTTGGAAAAACTGTAGGACGGAACTAGGTTTCCAGAAGGCCCGGTCCCTACCCGGTATCTGGCAGCCACTATATTATCGCTTCCGGTCGGCAGTCTGGTTAAAAATCTGACGTCTAAAGTGCCATCTTCGCGAATCGTCGTGGTATATGTTTTTAACTGTTGTTCGGCTTCCAAAATTGACCCCACCCAGGTCCAAATAACCCCGCCAACTTCAACATCAATATCCGGACGGACCCCGGTTTCAGAGCTCGGGTCGGGAACAAAGGTGATCTCGGTTTCATCGAAATGAAAAGTTTGAGCCGGTTTTTCGCCGTTGCCGCTGCCCAGGGTTTTTCTGGGTTTGGTCTCGCCGTGGCTGACCTTAAGCGCATTAGCCCTGAAAACCGTCTGGTATTTGGGAAAACCTGTTTCCAGTTCGGGATTTGCCTCAAAAAACACGGTTACCTGTTTTGGCTCGTCAGGGATTTGGGAGGGGGGTTCAGCTATTACAGCAACCACAGACTTTTTGGTTTCCTGATTTTCTACCAGTACTTTTCGCTTGGTTTTCAGGAGCGGCCCAGCTTCCGGGCCCTCAATTTCCAGAACCGTCCCGTTTACCAAATCGATTGCGGCTGTGGTATTCCAGGTATTGTTTTCCAGTTTTAGGGTTTTGGCAAAAGGGCCGTAAAACAGTATTTCGCTGGGGTCGAAGCCATCTAAACCAGTAATATTCAAAAAACTGATTGAGTGGGTTTTGTCCCCCTCGCAGATGCTTTCTACTTTGAGCGCCATAAAAGTAGTCGATCCTTCGGGATCGGCGACCAGCCAGGATCCGCTAGCCAGGCCTTCAGGGGGACTACCATCAAATTCAATGAAATCACCCGGATCATCTACAACTCTGGCGTTGGTAAAAATTGAATCCTGGTTATTTACCGGGGCGAATGCCTTTCGAATTGGCGGGGTCAAAAAATTATACCTGTAGTTGGTTGCGGTTTTAACCGAAAAAGGTGTCCCTGGTTCGGTGATAATAGCCCCGGAAGACCCAATATACATTAACTCCGGCACCCCTTCCGGCAAGACGTTTTCATTGTCATTGGTAACCGCATATTCGGTTAGCGGGGAAATTTCGATAGGACCCACATTAAAAGGCAGCCCTATTCCTTTCAATAGCAGACGGTTCCCCACTAATTTTTCAATGGCGGCATAAACGCCTGAGGTTAAGTCCGGGTCCTTTACGACGACGATGTTGCCTTCCATGAACTGAGCCGCGCTTGAAACTTCGACCACCATTTGCGTATCGCTTCCAGTTAATTGCAAAAGGCCGCGCCGGGGTTTTGGATAACCGATCAGAAGCCGGGCATCTGTTGCTTTCGGCAAAAACCAAGGATGGGAATCAAATTCCAGAGAATATTTCTGGATAGCACCTTCGGAATCCTCAACCGCTTCGACCGTTGAAAGAAGGTTGGGGCTTTGTGCCTGAGTACTTTTATCCAGGACCACAACAATATCGCCAACGCTCAAATCCTCTTTGTAGCCATCAGCAAGCCAGGTTGATGGTTTGGTCAGGTCCTGGGGGTCCGGATTTTTGTCCCAATCAAGCGCCCGCAATGCATTCAAATCTTCATGAACGGTTAGCTCCTCCAGGGTCTCAAAGATGACCGGCGCCCCGCCCTCGCTGGGGGAATGTTTCATGCCCAGCCCAGGTGGCACCGTCTCAAACCGGACGTCACCCTTTGTGGTCAGCCCGACAATAGTGGTGGCGGAGGCCGCAGGGGCTGGAAAATAGCCGACCATGGTGGCCAGTTTTTTCAGGTTATCCCACTGGGTAGCGGTGCGGATATAACCTTCATTGGCATAGGCATTGGTGTAGCCCATTAAAACATGGGCAGCTCTGGCAAAGGCCCGGGAAATTTCAAAGGTTTGGTCGCTTTTGGTTTTATGGTAGCGCCCCAAAAGCCGCTCATTGCGTTTTTTCAAGGTTTCGGACTCATCGGGGAAATCCTGCCAAAGATCCTCCCAGCTAAGGGCTTTTTTCAGGGTTTGCTGGTCCGCCTGGAGTGGCCATTGGCCTTTCGGAAGCGAAAAAATATCCCGCCAAAACTGTGGTTTTCGAGGGTCGTTTTCAATGTCCCTTAAAAATTGACTTAGGTGGCTTAGCCTTAATTCTTCCAACCAATTTGCGGCATCGCCATCAATGTATTGAAAGCGTTCCAACCCCCGGCGGTTCCAGCGGGTAAGGTCGCGGCGTTTGTCCCCAGGTGTGGTCATGCGTCAAGGCCCCCGTGAAACACCAGCCGGAAATATCCCCGCTCGGGATTTTTCCTAAGGTTTTCGCAAATACCAACCTCATCATCCTCAATAACGATAAAGCCTTCCACTACACGGTCGGAAAACCGGTTTCCAACCCTTTTCAACCGGTTCAGGCATACCGTTTTAACCCCTTCAACCCGCATCGCAGCCTCGATCAAATCGCTGGCGAAAATATCCCTGCCAAAGGCGATCTGACCGGGCTCGAAATAGCCCCCGTCATCGGAAGACAGGGCAGCTTCCAGGGAATGACGAACTTCCGAGCGATAAAAATTGTCATTAACCTTGATCGACATCTGGAAGGTGATCCCAACCTCATTTGCATCCTCCAGAAAAACCTCTGAGCCGACCATCCGGTAGCTATCAACCAGAAATCTTAGGGCCTGGCGGATGGTAAGGTTGTCGGCTTCCTGTGGTACAATCAAACCGCGGGTTTTGTGAAATTCCTTTAAGGTTGCCCATTCCCGGGTTTTTAAAACCGCAAGGCCTGCCTTCTCCTTGGGTTGTGGGGGCATAAGAATGTCATCTAGATGCCAGCCTTCTTTTTCCAAAAGTGTGGATATAATGATGGTTGCCCAACTGCCGGTCCAGGAACTTCTGGCCTGGGCCAAAACCACCAGCGGATGTGATTTCAGGGTTTGTTCATGGTCCTTAAGGGTTACCATTCTGGTTTGTCGGGAAATACTTCGCGGCCCCTCAATGCGGGCCTTTTCCATTTTCCCGGGATCAGAATGCCAAACCTCTTCGACCCTCCTGTTATAGGCTTTTCGGGTCTCGGTTGGTCCCCTCTCAAGTCCTTCCTCAGCGGGCGCGTCATAGCCAATAAAAGACAGCAAACGGCGGACCGATTCAGGGCGCCGGGCGGTTTCCAGAAAGCGCTCTTGCTGGATCGTATCCAGGGCGTGGGAAGACCGGTCCAGGGCCGCCGCCAATAGTTCAACAATAACCACTTCCATATCCGCCGGGGTCCAGCGTTTTCGTTCCGGCGTGCGGGCTGAAAGCTCTTCCATAAGGAAAAGACGAAAACTGTCAAAGTCCCTGGCGTGCCAGTCAAAGTCATCGACAACGCCTGGCAACGGCCAGGGCAAATCGGCCCGGCGTTCGCCGCAATCCGGACAACCCTGATCGAAAATTAGTCTGGTTTTTGGTGTTTCTGCCATTATCAGCGCCTTAATCTGCTCCTACCGTCATTTCGTGACGTTCCTCTTTTTTTATCGCTGCCAGCGTATAGCTGACTGAAATCAATAACTTTTCGGGGGCATCGGGCGAGGCCTTGACCTCAACCTGAAGGGTTTTTGGATCGACTTCGCCCTGCAAAGCATCGGCAAGGCTGGCATAAAATCTGTTTTGCGCCAGCTTCCAAAGCGCATCATTGTTGGGCTCAAATATTAACTGGCGGGCACCAAGGCCAAATTCCGGCCTGAAAATTCGCTCTCCGGGGCTGGTAAATATAACTTGTTCTATTTGCTCACGAATGTGGGAAGATTTAGTTGATTGCGCGCCGCCCCTATCCGTCATCCGAAACGGAAAAGACAGGAAAGTCGGGCTTTTTAAAAGGTGATTGCGGATCATCATTATGTACTCGTTGAGGTGGTTGATAATTGCCCCGGGGTCATCGGCACAACCGGCGGCGTTGTTGGCGAACCCGGCGGGCCGGAGGTGTGCATATGGGTATTGAAAAAAGTCATAAACGATGTGCCCTTGATTAAGGGTTCGCCCCCCGAACCGCCAAGGATCACCTGCTGGCCTTCGATGGTGACCGTTGCACCTTTGACGGTGACCCCTGATCCGGTCGTAGTGATTTCGTTGCCGCTGGCGTCGGTGGCAGTAATCCCGCTTGAGGAAAAAATCATTTCATTGCCGTTGGCATCTTTAATGCTTAGCTCCCCAGCTTCGGCATCCAGAAACACGGTTGCCCCTTTTTGGTCGGTTAGCTGCAGGCCGCCCCCGGGGTTCATTTCCAACTGGGCCTCGGGGGAGCTTTTCAAAAGCACCGTTTCTTCGCCGTTTTTGTCTTCCAAAAGAAAAACATGGCCGGAATCGGTTTTGATCAATTTGGTGGTTGGTTCGCCTTTGTTAATTTCTTCCGGGACTTCACTACTCTCCCGCCAAAAGGTCCCGGTCCAAACCGGCGAGGAAATGTCGCCTTCCAGAAATTCCACAAAAACCTGACTTTTTTCTGGTGGAACTGCAAAAAATCCCAGATTTTTGATGCCCCCATAGGGAAAACACGGCAACGCCCATTCACTGGGAACCTTGCCCAGAACGGTTGGGATTAAAAGTTTTACCCGGCCCCGGCCCTCTTTGTCTTTGTTGTCATCAACAAACCCCCGGTATTTCCCATAGTACCGCTCCGCTTGTCTTTGAACGGTTTTTCCTAAAACCTGAATTTGGTCCATTTTTATCCTCCAAAACTTCGAATTACAGAGACAATTGATGAGGCCGCCGAAAGTGGGCCGGTCGGCGCCGAAGTCTCCCCTGTGGCGTTTCTAATGAGTTCAAAATTTTGCTTGTAGCCTTCGCTGGAAAATTCGTGAGCGACCTTGTCGACATACCAAAGACCCCCAAACCTGCTACCAACACCATCGACACTGACCATTTGCGCAACCTTTAAAACATGGCCGTAAAGCGACCCATCGAGCTTACCCGTTGCTTTTAATTTCATGGCATTTTCATCAGCTAGCGCCTGCACCCGAGCCCGGGTTTCTTCTTCGGTTTCATCTCCATTCCGGGAAATTCGAGCCTCATAAGGGGGAAGTTTATTTCCACACTCCGATGTTTTTTGCTGACCAAGAGTCTTTTCTTTGGTTTCCAGGGAGTCTGAAATATTCTTGGTCCCCTTGTCCCTGGGAGGTAAATCAAATCGAATTTTATTTGGTTTTAGGGCATCCTCAAGGGGGTTAAATTCCAGACAGTTGGTAGCCCTTCCTGCATAAACCATGATCGTGGGTTGGGGGGTGCTGTCCAGTCGCCAGGGGCCAAAATAAATTTCCCCTTCCTCAAACAATAATTCATAACCGTTGGCTTTTGCCCGTTCCCGCAAAAAACAAATTGAGGTTTTATCTTGGCCCAAGATGCGGCTTTGTTGGCCCTCAGCACAATCCTTTGAGAGTTTTAAGCCAACTTTAGAGGCCAACTTTTCCAAGATTTGCTTATCTGAATCCGCGCTTTTATCCCCGTGTTTTTCCCGGATATGCTCTCTTTCCAAAATTATTGACTCATCCTGGATATCCACTTCAAAGGTAGCCTCACCGGGGCTTACTGGAAACTTTGGCTTGGCCGCTTTAACATAGCCCCTGAAAATTTCTTCGGTGTAATCAACAAAATCAGCAAGAACAAAAATTTTCGTGCAGGGGGTAAATAAATTATCGTCAACAATATCCACCCCACCGGCTTCATTTCGTCTTGTTTCAAAAACAAATGTGCCGGTGGCGGCGCATTGGCGGTTGGTCAGGATTTTTACAGATTTCAAGGCGCCGTAAACGTCTTTAACTTCGTTGCCCTCAGAGCCGACTGAGATGATGACACTGGCGGGTTGGCGCAAGCTTCCTTTGTTTAAAAGCGGGATCCCTATCATGACGCCTCCTCCTTTCGCCTCGGGATGAGAAGCAACCGGCCCAAAGGTGCGCCCAATTCATCGCCAGGTTCCAATTTATCGAAAATCAGGTCTTCCGGGAAAAGGCCATCGATGTTTGCTTCGGCAACCCGGTACCAACCCCGGGGGTCGCTGTAATAATTTTGACCCAAGCCATCAAGGCGGTCTTTGAAAACCACAGTATGTTCAAGTTTCCCTTCCGCAGGGCCAACCGCCCGGGCCCGAAGCCCCTTGAAAACAAAGCTGCCCGTCTCCAAAGGTTCAAACAGGGGGGTTTTTTCGTACCGGCTTCCTTTAAAAAAAGTCATCCGCCGCCTCCGGTTCCAAACCCCTGTGCCATATTCAGGGCCGACATGGCGGTTTGACGAATGTTATTGGCCAGGAAGAAGGGGTTGTTACTTTCGATAACCTGCATGTTAAGCTGGACCTCGGCCCGGATCGGGAACAGGCTCCTGAAATGCATAACTTCCTTTTGGGTCACCCCGGTTAAAAACACCGGAAGCACCCCAAAACCCCAAATCAGCAAGAGAACCGAAGGGGTTTCGTCCATTTCAAAGGCCCTCGCTTCACCAAGCTGGAGACTGGCGAGGACTTGCAGGCCGGCAGGCCCCTGGGTTTTTGGTTCAACCATGGAGCGCAGGGTATCAAGTTGCGGCTGAATGCCGAATTGCTGGGCGATCGGGTTTCCTGCTTCCAGGGCATCGGTGGCATCGATCAGAACATCAAGCTGCAAGGTTTCAGGTTGCATTTCAACACCCTGGGCGGCGCGTTGGGATTCCAGGGGGGTTTTGAAATCGTAACCACCGCGGGTTGCCGGCGAGCCACCGGTTTTAACGGTAGTGGTTCGATTGCGGGTAATGGTTTCGGGGTTAAAGGCAAACGCCAATGCAAGCGGGGGAATACTAAGCGAGTATTCAACAAGTTTTGCTTTTTCAAAAAAGGCCATTTTTTATCCTTTCCCAAAATTTCGCGTTGCGGTTTGGCTGATTTTGGAAACCAGGGCTAATGAGGAAGCGCCGCCGGCATCCACCCGGAGGGATAACTGGTCTGGGCCCCGGTGCGAACCGTTTGCCAGATGGCGGCCTATGGCCTGCCCTGCTGCGCGGCCAATCATTGCCGCATCGGCCTTATAAGCCCTCGGCAGGTAAAGCTGGATTGAGCGAACCTTGATCATCCGGCACCCCCTTTCAAGTAAGCCCCCAGGTGGCCAACTTCTGAAAGCCGGACCTGGCGTCCTTCCTTGGATAATTCCTGCCAAAGGGCCTTGGCGATATGGCGGTTTGCGATGGGCTTTTTTTCACCGGCGGCTAGCATCGCAGCACTAATGGCGGTGTTATGAATTGCCCCGCCTGAGATTTTTGCCGAGGCCCCAAGGGCTTCAAGGTTAACCTCCCCGGCCAAGGGCCCGTTGGGGGGTAACAGCTTCCCCCAAAGGGCGGTCCGGGCCCCGGTATCGGGGATTGGAAAATCGACCACAAACTGGAACCGGCGCATAAAAGCGCTATCAAGATTAGCGCGAAGATTGGTGGTTAAAATGATCGGCCCTTGGTGGCGTTCGACCCGGGATAAAAGGTGGCTAACCTCAAGGTTGGCATAGCGGTCCCGGGCATCAGAAATCTCTCCCCGTTTGCCTAAAAGAGCATCCGCCTCATCGACCTGTAGCACCGCGGGGCGACCATCAAGCGCATCCAGCAAGCGGTTAAGGTTGGCTTCGGTTTCGCCGATGTATTTGCTCATGACCCGGCCCAAATCCAACGCAAACAGTGGCCATCCTAATTCCCCGGCAATCGCCGTTGCGGCAAAGCTTTTCCCAACCCCCGAGGGGCCGCTGAACAGGGCCAGGGGGCCGCCTATTCTTCTGGCACCCCATTTGCTGAAAACCGTGTTCTGGTTCTTTACCCAGACGATGAATTGCCCCAAGAGGTCTTTGGTTGGTGCTGGCAAAACCAGGTCAGAAAGCATTGCTCTGTCTTTGACAACATGGGCACCTGGGGGTGGGCCCAGGTGCTGGCTGCGACCGGTAAAAGCCGAAACGGTTGAAGGCAGCGGCCGAACAAACTGGTAATCACCCTCGGTCTCCACACAAAGCAATCCCTTGGCCATTAAAGGGGCGACGGGGGATAAGCGCTGCATCAATTTGTCCATGTCCACGACCTTGTCCAAAAGCAGCAACTCCTGCAGAAGCGCGATGGTTGGATAGGGGCTTTTTACCTGGGGTTGAAGGGCATTCATCCGGGGCGCCAAAGCAGGCATCAGATCAGGAGCCAGAACCACCGCGAGGATATCCAGATCCAGGGCGACAATATTTTTCATCTCCTCGGGCCCGAGCATATTTTCCAGGAACCCCCAGCTGTCCTCGGTTCTTTGTTTTTTTATTTCCACACACAGGGCCTCAATTTCATCTTCGAAGGTTTCGGGAAAGGTGCCCCCGGTGCGCATCACCTCGACCATCAGGATGAGCCGGGAAATCCTGGCCCACTCCAGGTCAAGTTGTGGTCGTTTAAAAGACTTATGTCCGTTAAGAGGGGTCATTAGGTGGCTCTTTAACATTTAGGGTTATGGAATTACTGGGATCTACGTCCGTAACCGGGTTTTCATCCTGATCAATATATTCGGCAGTAAGGGTGATGCCCCTAAAAGTGGAAACATTCCTGGGAATTTTGGGGTAAAATTCAGCGGTCAGATCCTTAATTTTGTCGGTTTTAATTTTAATTTTCCCTGCGGGCTGCTCCGTTTCCTGATCTAAATCCCATGTAAGACGTACGGTTTTTCCCGGAAGTCCCGCCAGGGCGATACCAATGGAACCCACGGGGAGATCGGCAAATTCCTTCAGCTCTAAAACAAAATCTATTGGATCTTTTCGTTTACCGTTTTCAACGAACTTGATTAATAGTTCCTGGTTTTGAAAGTCCTTTGAAAAGGTTTTTGGATACCCCAGGTCGCCAGGTTTATCTTTGGTAAAAGGCTTATGTCTGGTTCTAAGGGTTGGCCGGACCTCACCGCCGAATTGCAAGACCGAAGAATCAGAGCCCGGGAAAGCAGCAGGATCAATCGGGATCAGGGAAAATTCATAGGCCGCTGAGGTTCTGTAAGGAAGATCACTGCCCTGGGTCATCCAAACATGGTTGATTTCCTCCATATCCGGTGCCCGCAAAATGGTTTCCAGGGTATAAATAGTCCCGTCCGGATTTTGGTCTGCCGGTGGCAGTGGTCCTATCACCGGGTTTTCATGGAAAAACGCAATCACCCTTCCCAGAATTTGGAGGTTTATCTCGCCTGCAGGGTTTGTGTTATTTAAATCGTCTTTTGTTATTTGTTCGCTTGAGTCCTTGGAAAAAGGCGTGATCAGGCAATGGAGACGTAGCATCAGAGGGTCTTTCGAGCCCGAAGCGGCGTGAAAGCCAGAGGGCAGAATTCTGTAGAAAAATAAATTAATGATAGGGGTCCCGTCCAAAATCATTTCCTCGGCCCGACTGGGCATATCAACGATAACCCTGGCATCGGCCCCAAAATGGTCAGCAATTTTGCTTCGCACGCCATCGGTTGCCAGAAAAAGTGTCGAGGGTGTTTGCAGGGCCATCGTTAAAAGCTCCTCAGGTAGTAAGCATCAAGGGGGGTTGATAGGGGGTCGGCTTGGGGTTCTTTACTGGTACCCTGATCATCAATCACATGGATTTCTATGCGCTCAATTATAACCGTGGGCTTTGCCTTGGGCGGTGGGGTATTGGCAACCAAACCCCCGCTAACTTCGGGTCGCTTATAGGTATTCGGGATCAATTCCAGAGCGTCCGGAACCGGGGTTGCAATCCCCTTTAACGCTTCCGGAGCAACATTTTCCTTATCGGCCAAAACTGGCTCTTTAACTGGTATTGGAGCATTATCCGGCTCAACAGTAACGGGAGCATCCTGGGGCTTCCCCAGGAAAGCCGGTTTAGGGTTTGGTGGTGTTGCGACCCCGGCCAAACCAAGTGGTTTTGAGGGGCCCTGGGGGGACCCCAAAGCCACCGTTTTTTGCGGGGTGGCTTTTCGCTGGACGGTCGTATCAACCTTACGTGAAATAACTTCATCTTCCTTTGGTTCCTTCGCCTCATTTGCTGCCCCTGTGCCATTGCTTGCACGTTGGGCGGTTTCCTCAGGTCCTCCTTTAGAAAATGTTTCATCATCCCTTCTTTGAACCCCTAAGGGCGACGGGCTTAGCTTTTGTGCGGTCAGATTTTCCGTGCTGGTTTTCGCTTCCAAAGGCGAAGCCGGAGACTTGGCAATATCAGAGCTTTCTTTTACCGAACCCTCCGCCGGGGTTCTTGGTTTGGTATCTACTATGGGTTTATCGGCAGCGGGGGAGCGGGCGACCTGTTCTTCAGGCTGGTCTTCAATTTCCAAACCAACTTGGCGTTGAATAGCAGGTGCTGATTGGGTTTTAGCCTGAGGAAGCGTCCCCGTTTGGGAGGGTTGGGGGCTCTGCTCCAGGGTCCCGTTTTCAACCCCGGGGAGGGCCAAGCCTTGTCGCCCGGCAACCGCATCGAAGGTGCCGCTTAAGTTGCGCTGGACGAGGCGGGAAAGAAAACTCATGCCACCCTCCCGATCCTGCTTGAGGAATCCCCAGCGGGGCTGATTAGGGTGATATATCTGGAGCGGCGCGCTTCGCTTAGGTCCAGGATTACCTTTTCGGACCAATGATAATGAGAAGCGATTAGATGAACCTCCTTAAAGATCGCCGCGGAGGGCTTGTAGGCAAGTAAAAGCGGATCAATGGTTAGGTTTGCTGGTGCCCTGCACTCCGGGCAGTGGGTGAAAATCTCACTGCCGCACTCGGGCGAAATTTTTTCCAGGGCCTTATCCACCCGATCGAAGTCCTTGGCGCTTAAAACCTTCGCCCTGAGCCCTTTTTCCAGGGAACAAAGATTAATCAAGCCACGAACAGCGGCTTTCCCCTTCAACCTTTTTTGGGCTATTTGTTCTTCAAATAGTCCATTGGGGCTTTCGAACTTTATCTTTTTTTTGCCCAGCTTGACCTCAACCACCGGGAACCCCTTGCCAGGCGGTTTATAGGGCCATTTGACAAAATCGACTTCAAAGTCAAAGGGAGCATCGCAGGACTTGCACCTGGCGGAAAACCACTGGGGCCGCCCCAGCCGGAAGGCAACAATTTTAATGACCAGCTGATCGCGGATTCCGGTGGCCAGACTTTGGATCAGTTTTTGGGTTACTTTTTTGCTATCAATGGCTTCAAGAACACAGCTCAATAAAGCGCTAACCCGGTGCGGCCGGGAATGGTTTTTCTCCATGGCTTTTGCCAATGTCAACTCAACCCTGCCAGTCACGGGTTTGAAGCTAATGGCGGGCCGGGGAGAAGAGTGGGTTCTTGGTTCCCGGTTCATGGCTCTCAGGATTCCGCTGGCTCAACCACCGCCGGGTCGCGTTCAAACCCCTCATGCTGGATGGTGATCGTCTGGATACCGATGGTGTTCATAT
>JAZFRG010000312.1:0-3061 GCA_036445535.1 Sphingomonadales bacterium | reverse complement strand
TGACATGGCCATGGACCCTTACCCAGGCTTTAGCAGCGATAATCGAATCTTTTCATTTATTGTCCGGCAATGCACACTGGAGGAACAAACCATTTTTGTTGTTTACAATATCAATAATTTAAACTGGGGTAATACCATTGCTGCGAATTTAGATGTCTTGGAAACTTTTTTGCGCGGACAGGATTTACCCGACAATCAGGAAGCTCGTGACACCTTCTTTGCCAACTTGACCTCTGCAGAGTTTCCATCCGATCAATTGGTGGGGTTTATTGCGGCCAACCGGGAATTGTCCTTTTCCTACCTTCAACTGGCAGAAATTTATCCTGAGGGAAGCACCGCCCGGGAGAAACAATTAGAAAGAGCAAATTTTTTTCAAGCCACGACCTACGGGGCGGCGGTTTTCGGTTTGGAACAAACCCAAATTTTACCTGAAGGCCATTTCCAAGATATCACCTACGATGCAACCGGGTACGTTAAAGTGAGCGGCTTGGTTGCCATCACTTTACCTCTTTATTTTGAAGGGAATGAAAATCTATCAGACGTAGATATTTTGAGGTTAAAAACTATAAACTCCATTTTTGCAAACGCCGCCCTAACCGGAAACCTCAAAAACTTGGAAACAGATTCAATTAGGGATATGGAAATCATTTTGGCTGGGGAATTCCCTGAAAGACCTGAGGGCTAGGTTTTAAAAAATCTTTTTTCTTAACCTTTTGAAACCCTTTGGGCCGCCGATGAATAGGTCGAGACCCCGTAGGGGACAAAATAGCTCAGGATAATTTTCCACCAGATTATCTCACCCCCGCTTAAAAAAACATCGCCATGGTTTATGGCCGCCAGGATGGTCCCGACAATGACGGCAATTCTGAGCGCCCGCATCACCACGGCCCGATCAGTGTAGGCCTGGAAAAAGCCCTTTTTCATGCATGCCAATAGAGGTTCTGATTGATCTTTCATGTCAGAAAAGCTAGCACAGCGTTCATGAATGCAAAACCAAAAACTCTCCACATTATTGGCGCCGGGCTGGCGGGCAGTGAAGCCGCGTGGCAGGCCGCCGAGATGGGGGTCAATGTCATCCTTCACGAAATGCGCCCCACGGTTAAGACCGATGCCCACGAGACCGATGGCTGCGCCGAGCTGGTATGCTCAAACTCGTTCAGATCAGACGATCATGAGAACAACGCGGTTGGCGTGTTGCACCAGGAAATGCGCCTGCTGAACTCGCTGATCCTCCGCGCTGGCGATGCCGCGAAAGTGCCCGCGGGATCAGCACTTGCGGTCGATCGCGATGATTTTTCGGCAGCGGTTACCGCGGCCTTGGAAAAGCATCCCAATATAACGATTGAGCGCGCCGAAGTGGCGGGCCTGCCGCCTAAGGAATGGCCACAAGTTATTATCGCGACCGGGCCACTGACTTCCCCTGCGCTAGGAAAAGCCATTCAAAAGCTGACCGGTGAGGAGGAACTGGCCTTTTTCGATGCCCTGGCGCCCATTGTCCATAAGGACAGCATTAATTTCGACATCGCCTGGTTCCAAAGCCGCTACGATAAAGGCGAAGGCGCCGATTACATCAATTGCCCGATGTCAAAAGACCAATATTATACCTTTATCGAAGGCCTTCTGGCGGCCGAGAAAATGGATTTCAAGGAGTGGGAAAAATCGACCCCCTACTTTGAAGGCTGTATGCCGATCGAGGTGATGGCCGAGCGCGGCCCCAAGACGCTTAGCTTTGGCCCGATGAAACCGGTTGGGCTCTTGGATCCCAGAACTTCAAGCCAGGCCTATGCCGTGGTGCAGCTGCGCCAAGACAACAAACTGGGGACATTATACAATATTGTCGGTTTTCAGACCAAAATGAAGCACGGCGCGCAGGTTGAGTTATTCCGTACCATCCCGGGGTTAGAGAAGGCCGAATTTGCCCGGCTCGGCGGGCTTCACAGGAATACCTTTATCAATTCGCCCAAACTTCTGGATAAGGAACTGCGCCTCAAAGCCGAACCACGCTTGCGCTTCGCCGGCCAGATCACCGGCGTTGAGGGCTATATCGAAAGCGCGGCGATGGGACTTTTGGCCGGACGCTTTGCCGCGGCGGAAATTTTGGGGCAAACCATCCCCTGCCCGCCGCCTGAAAGCGCCCACGGGGCATTATTGGAACACATCACCGGCGGCCATTTGGGCGAAAAAGGCTCATTCCAGCCGATGAATATCAATTTTGGCCTGATGCCCAACATTGAACAAAAAATGCGAAAATCTGAGCGCAAAGCCGCCAAAGCTAAACGCGCGCTTGAAGCGCTTGAAAATTGGATTGATTTTTCCCGTTCAAACGGCACGGGGCCTCCCGCGAAACGGTTCGCGGGTCGCAGTCGCTCCCTTAAAGAAAACCATTAGGGCCAAGCGGCCCTCGGGGATCGTTCCCCGCCCTCCCGGAGCAATAGCTGGAAGCTATTTAGCGTGAGGGAAATAAATCCCAAAGTTGTTAAATTTTGGGAGATTCACCTAATATTTACCAATTGAGCGTATAAACATAGGTATTCCCCTCTCTGAACTCCGGGTCCGAATTTGCGGGCCCGGTTTTTTGATTTTTAGTTTACCCGTTCAAGCGCCACGGAGGCTCACGCCGAACGATCGGCGGGGCTCAGTCGAGCCCTTGGAAAATAAAGCAAACCAAGCCCACGACGGTGGGCCGCGAACCGTTTCGCGCCCCCGCGGAGCCGTGAGTAACACTCACTGGCGTGAGCGAAAATTTGGGAGAAAATCTATATTCTCCAATTGAAACATAGTTACTCATATACCATCATATAAACAACATATGTACGATTTTTCCTTGAAAATCGCCAAATCGTGACCATATATAACTTATAAGCGCAACAATGTTGCCGAAGGGATTGGCCTTTCGGGGCTGGCGCTTACCCAAAACTTAAAAAGGAGATTTGGGATGAGTGAACACGAACAAAAAGGGCGCGTTAAGACGATTCCTCGCAGAAGGATCGCCCGCTTCGGCAAGGGGATTTCGATCTTGCTTGTCGCCCTGGCGGTAGCACTCGTTGCGACCTCGGGCATC
>JAZFRG010000311.1:0-2633 GCA_036445535.1 Sphingomonadales bacterium | reverse complement strand
AAAGAAGAAGAAATTTGGCTTCCTGTATTAAAAAGGGCGGCCCTAACCGGGCATCCAGTAGCAAGTTTTCATTTGGGTAAATTTTACCTGAAAAAAGAAGAAAATACTTTAGAAGGGATTTGGTTTTTAGCGCAAGCCCAAAAAGGGGGACACCCCCTGGCAAAAAATTATCTCAAAAACAAAGAGATTGGGGAAATTTTTCCTCCGAAAATCAAGGAAGATTTTGTGGACCTTAAAAGGGTGGTCCAAGCCATTAAGAGCCTCCAACCCCCAAACCCTCCAAAACGGAATTTCCTTTTTGAAGGTCCAGAATCCTATTCTGCTTCCAAACTTTTTTCTGCCACAGAATGTGAATATTTGATTGCAGTTTCTTATCCAAATTTGAAACCCGCCATCGTTTACAATACCAATGAACAGCATAAAGAAGTTAATGTTGTCCGAACCAATAGTTCTTCAACTTTCCACCTTAACCGCCAGGATTTTTTGTTGAATTTTCTTGCAAGAAAAATAATGTACTTTTCCGGGGAACCTTTGGCAAATGGGGAACAACTTGTGGTTCTGAAGTATGCCCCCGGCGAGGAATACAAACCCCACTTTGATTTTTTAGACCCACGTGTTCCTGGTCTTAAAGAGGAAGTAGAAGTTAAAGGGCAAAGGATTAAAACGGTTATGGTTTACCTAAACGAAGATTTTGAGGGGGGTGAAACGGAGTTTGTTACTACCGAAAAAACATTTAGGGGGCCGACCGGGGATGGGTTGCTTTTCCATAATGTTATTAAAAATGGTGCACCTTGCCTTAAATCCCGCCATGCAGGCCGCCCGGTATTAAAAGGAGAAAAGTGGCTGGCTGTCAGGTGGATCAGGGAAAAACCATTATTGGGCTTAGGTTAAACTTGATAATTCAAACCCCTTCTTGCTATCCCCGAATTTGGGTTTTATTGAAGGGAAATGAAAATTCCTTTGCACAAAAAATTTATAGCGCCCTCACTGGGCCTGGCAGCTGTAGTCGTTTTAGTCGCCACCGCGGTCTTTTTCCGGGTTGTTGTTCTTGGCGATAAACCGGTAGCAACCTTTATGGAAATTCTGCTTTGGCAGGGGGCTTCATGGTTGCCATGGGTATTGGTTATCGGGCTTTTAACGTTGCCATTCGGGGCCAAAGCCAGGACTGCAATCCGGCAATGGAACCCAGCAGCGCATGTCGTTGCTGCGGTAGTGGTCGCGACCACCAGTACGCTGTGGTTCAAGCTGATCAGTGAGAACATCAGCCCTTTTCTGGGCATGGAAGAGACCCGGTACGGCGTCTTCCCGTGGTTTTTTATTTTCTGGTTTTTCTTTGGCCTTTTTATGTATTGGGGCGGGATTAGCTTTTTTGGTTTGATCGGCCAGCAAGCTCCTTCAAACAATAAAAAATCTGAAGCCCTGCTAGTGGTTAAAACCGGCAAGGTTTCTGAGGTTATTAAGCCCAAGGATGTTCTATGGATTGAGGCCCAGGATTATTATTCGGTGCTGCATTTAGAGGGCCGCCAGTCGTGGATAAAAATGACCATGAAAGAATTAGAGAAAACCCTGGATTCGACCTCTTTTGTGCGGGTTCACCGCTCGACCATTATCAACGTCGATCACTTAAAACAGATCAAAACCGAAACAACCGGGAAATACTCTGCTATCATGAACGATGGTAAAAAGCGGCCAATTTCTAGGCAAGGTTGGCGTGATTTAAAGAAGGTTCTAAAATCTGAACCCCATTAGGAAAAGCAGATGAATTCAAAACAAACTGAAAAATTAAGTTGGTGCAAGGTTGTTGAAAAAGGCGAGGTCGCAAATGGCCGGGTTAAATCGGTTCACGCCGAAGGGGTGACCTTGGCGCTGGTGCATTTCAATGGCCAATATGCAGTAATGGATAATAAATGCCCCCATCAAGGTGGCCCCCTTGGCGAAGGATCGATCGAGCGGGGGGAGGGCGATCAATGCTGGCTCAGGTGCCCTTGGCACGGCTGGGATTTTGATCCTTTAACCGGCAGACCCCCGGGCGGACATGAGGATACCGGCCAGAGGATGTACCCCGTTGAGGTCAGGAAAGATGGTATTTATGTCGGCCTTGAGGCCGAGGTTGAAGCCCCAGATACGATTTCCGATGTCATGGCCGGGACCATGGTCAATTGGGGCGTCACCCACGTTTTTGGCATGGTCGGACATTCCAACCTTGGCCTTGCAGAAGCCTTAAGACGCCAAGAAAACAAAGGCAACTTGACCTATATTGGTATCCGCCATGAAGGTGCGGCTGCGTTTGCCTGTTCGGGTTATGCCAAGCTGACCGGCAAGCCGGCGGCATGTTTGTCGATCGCTGGTCCTGGCGCGACCAACCTTTTGACCGGCCTTTGGGATGCCAAGGTCGACCGTGCGCCGGTGCTGGCACTGACGGGTCAGGTCAATACGCAGGTATTTGGTCCCGGGGCCTTTCAGGAGATTGATCTCGCCAGTGCTTTTAGTGCTGTTAGCGCTTTTAGCCAGACGGTTTTGCAAAATTCCGACCACGCCGAACTGATGACCCTTGCAATGAAAACCGCGATTGTTAAGCGCGATGTTTCGCACTTAATTTTCCCCGATGAGGTTCAGGTCCAGCCCGCTGCAAA
>JAZFRG010000310.1:0-2196 GCA_036445535.1 Sphingomonadales bacterium | reverse complement strand
TTTGTTACTACTACCCTGACTTTACCGGGATCCCATCCCAGAAAACTCATGGGTGCTGAGACTGTAATTGGGATTCCCGGGCATTGCAATTACTTTGCTTTTTTTGCCAACCACCGGCTGGTCCCGGGAGAATTCAAGTTTCGCTGGGTCTGGTTTTTTAGCCTAATCCCGGTCGTCATCATCCCGACCAAGGCGGCGGCGCGGGCGTTCCATATTGGTGCGGTCAAACCCGGCTCTGAAATATTTTTGCCGCTCGATATCGGGCAGGCTGGTGGCCAAGTCAATAATCACTGATTGCATGGACACGCGCATGTCTTCGGTGGCGCCATGGATTCTTATCGACAGTTCCTCAAACGCTTCGGCATCAAACTGGTCGGCTGTCAGGAGTTGCTGGGTGTCCCGGCGAAAACGGAAAATGTTCCGGAACATAGACCTCCGGCCCATTTTAAAATCACCCCAGATTTCATCAACCACCGGCTGGAACTCGGGGTCAATGGCCTCGCGGGCGGCTTCGAAATTAAACATTTCATTTGCCCCAAAAGGCTTTAGCGGCCCGGGGCGCAGGACAAATGTTGTAAAAACCCCGGCAAAAAACAGGTTGAGGGCCAAAGAGACAAGCAAAATGCCGTAAAGGATTTTTTTGTATTTCATGGCCCTACCCCCAGAAAATGGCTTCGATTTCGGCATCAATACACGCCTCATCCTTGGCCAACTCGGCAAAACCAACCCAGACACCGAAAAAAACTGACGCGCTTAAAACTATCGCCGGTTTCCATATAGCGCCAAACGGCCACAGGATGGTTTTCCACGACGCTGCCCCCAGGGTCGCTTGGGCATCAGCCATAATTTTTTCCACCAGATCCTCGGAAGGCTCGGGCATGGCAATATGATTTTTAAAACCGGGCATATCCTTTTCTTGTGTTTTCTTTTTTCTGGCCATCATAACCCTCCTATCAGGTTTTTTCCTTCATCGCCAAGGCGCGCTTTCAGGCCTTTGCGCCCTCGCGATAATAGTGATTCCAATGCTTCCACACTTACCCCCATAATTTCAGCCGCGCCAATGTTGCTCTTTTCCTGGAGGTGGACCAGGGTGATCGCCGCCCGCTGCCGGTCAGGAAGGGTCAAAAGGGCATTATTTATAATTTCAGCCATTTCCCCCTTATGTATGTCGCCCATCTGGGTTGGCGCTGTTGGGATTTCCGGGATGTCTTCGCCTGACATCCTTTTGGTTTTGCGCAACCGGTCGATACAGAGATTATAAACCACCCGGTACAGCCAGACACTTATTTTTGCATCCGCACGCCAAAATGGAGCTTGCTTCCAGAGCCTTAAGAAGGCTTCCTGGGCGATGTCTTCGGCCTCGGTGACGTCGCCCAGCATCTGGTAGGCCAACCCAAGCATCAGTTTCAAATGGCCATCAACAAGGGTGCGGCAGGCCCTCATGCTGCCTGCCGCTGCCGATTTTAGCAAATCTGCATCTTTCTTTCTTTCGCCCATCACCTTCTTCAGTGGTTGCTCGTTGGGGGAAACGTATCCGGGCTAAAGTACACATGCAGGCCCTTGCCTATTTCCGGCCCCTTGTTCTTTTTTGATGTCTCTCACGTGCGGCAGCCTGGGCTTCTATAAATGTTACCTGACCATCAAGGTCTGAGTCCATATTTTTAAATTGCCGGTTTGTGATGACATCGAATTCTTCCCGGGTGACAAATCCATCACCGTCAACATCCAGACGGCTGAACATTTTTCCCTGGATCATATTGCCGTTCCCGGCGGCGCGTTCGCCCATTCCTGCCATGCGCTTTTTAAACAGCTGAATGGCTTCATCATAGCTGAGCTGGCCATCGCCATTGGCGTCGGTCTCGGCAAAATGCTGGTCCCGCTGGCCCTCAAATTCACTGCGGTTAATGATGCCGTCGCCGTTTATGTCAACTTCGGCAAATTTTTCTTCACCGCGTTTTAGCATCCCTGCCTGGTCGGGTTCCGCCAGCGCCGGAGCGGCCATAAGCAGCGGGGTTATAAAAAGTGCTGTCATGATTATTTTTTTCATATTTTTTCCTTTCAGATCGTTGTTGGCTTCGTCACCTCACAACCATAAAACGAGCCCAGGTAAAAATTCCGTCGAAAAAATCAACGTCAAAAAAACCCTGCTTCAGGCACACAATAATTTCATAGGATCACGGCAATTGGCGGATCACC
>JAZFRG010000309.1:0-2072 GCA_036445535.1 Sphingomonadales bacterium | reverse complement strand
GGCATTGTTTGAAACCCCGCAAAACCATTCGGTAACCTATGTCACGCCATTTTGCGGGAATCGGCGTCTGGCCATCACCGGCTGGTTCAGAGACAAGTAACCCGGTTCAGAGCCTAAGCAATTATGTCTGGCAAAAGATCGTTTTCAATTTTCTGAATTCTATCACGGATCCTAAGCTTCTTTTTCTTGAGGCGCTGTAATTGAACCTGATCAAAGGTGCCAGCACGATCAAGCGCGGTTAGGGCATCATCCAGATCACGGTGCTCCTGTTTTAGCGAAATGAGTTTTTGTTTTAGGTCTTCTTCATCCATGAAAGAGCAATTCCTGATTTTGTTGTTGGCACCCTTTATCCATACCACGAAACCAATTTCCTAGCCAGATCAAAGGGTTACCCCTGCCAATGCAGGACCAGGGTGGGCCCGGTATCGTCGCTGGTTTCTTCAATAATTTGGAAACCGCATTTTTCAGCAACCTTGATAGAGCCAATATTGCTGGGATGAATTTTGGCGGTCAAATCCGGTTTTTTGGCGGCCATTTCCATCGCCACCTCATTGACCAGCACCCGGGTAATTTCGGTTCCCAATCCTTGCCCCCAATAATTGCGGCCTACGCAATAACCAATTTCCATTTTTTCACCGTCCTCGGTAGGTCGACACATGGCAAAGCCAATGGTTTTATTACCCTTTGGGGGTGAGGTTTTCCATTCCACGCCCAAATGAAATTTAAACCGCTCACCGCCGTTGATCTGACCATAAAATTTTTCTTTTGCGGCCTCCCGATCGGTGGCCAGATCAAAAGGGACATAGCGGACAAATTCCGGGTCCGAGAACATTTCCCAAAGGGCCTCTTCGTGTTCTATCCCAAGGGGAAGAAGGCTCAAACGTTCCGTTTTAAACGGGCCTTTGGGCAAAAACATTTTATCTCGCGAATATTTAACCATTTTTTCTCTTGATTCCTTGGTCCCTTATATCGCTTATTAAACCGGGTAATAAAAGGCGATTTTTGCATCGAACAAAATGAAAAAGGTTGGGACTGGATTGTCGGGTTTTATTCAAAACCGGCGATAAAATCTGCTTGCTTGGTTTTCCAGGACCGCCACGGTGTTGATGTCACTTTTTTGCTTTTTCTGTGTTGGCTGGACCGCGAGAAACGCCAGTTAACCGACCATTACCTGACGGTTCACCAGCGCTATGACAGGGTCCGTAAAAAAATAAACCTGATCCGCAAGATGCGCCGCCTTGTTTCAACCTTTTCCCTTGCCCGGAACCTGAAAAAGCAGCTTTTGGAAAAGGAACTGGTTTTAGAGAAAGAATTTTTTAATGCGCTTTCCACCCACCAGACCGAAAAAGCCAAAAGCCCGGTACTGGCTAAGAATTACATCACCTACAAGGGTGCAATTCCCAGCGCCGCTGCCACGGTTTTTTTAAAATTGTTAAAGGCCTAACTATCTTGCCAGCGCTTTAAGCTCTTGGTTTCAATATCAAAAAGGTCAAGCACCCGGGCGATGGTTTGATCAACCATCTGATCCAAGCTTTCCGGCTTGGTGTAAAAGGCGGGGACCGGCGGGAAGACCACGGCACCGTAGGAGGAAACTTTGGCCATGGTTTCCAAATGCCCTGTGTGAAGCGGTGTTTCGCGGACCATCAGGACCAACCGGCGGCGTTGTTTTAAGACCACATCGGCGGCCCGTGATAAAAGATTTGAGGTTACGCCGGTAGCAATTTCAGAACAGGTTTTAATCGAACAGGGCGCGATGATCATGCCCTCGGTGAGGTAGGAGCCCGAAGAGATTGAGGCGGCGATGTTATCCACCGGGTGAAACCGGTCGGCGATTTTCTTCAAATCCCCCGGGGTTTTGCCGGTTTCAAGCTTAAGCGTTATCTCAGAAGATGGGCTCATCACCAAATGGGTCTCAACACCGTGTCTTTTCAGAACATCTAAAAGGCGAACGCCGTAAATCGCCCCCGATGCCCCGGTAATGCCAATAATGATTCGTTTTTTTGCCACGAGTCGCGTCTCCTCCGAAAAGCATCTTAAGGCGGAGAACCGCAGAATCCCACCCCTAAGTGCTT
>JAZFRG010000308.1:0-6247 GCA_036445535.1 Sphingomonadales bacterium | reverse complement strand
AGGGATACGAGAACTCGTAACAAAGACGACTTCTGTATCCTCGTCATCTTCGTCATCATCCTGAGCAAATGCTACGCCACTTGCCCCGAATGCAACACCACTTACCGCTGCAGCTGTGCTGCCCAGTACAATAGTGCGAAACAGTTTCTTTTTGTCAATAGACACTCTCTGTTTCCTCTCTGATTAAAGTTTAAATTTTTGTTTCTGGAAAACGACAGACAGAATCCAATTCGCTTTCCGTTGGTTACTACACCCAACAACTCATTTAAAATCACAAAGAAAACATGGACTACTAGGTACAGGAAACACGTCTTAAGTACAGAAAACATGCCTTAAAAAAAGAGTTCCGGAAAAAATTTGGGGGTTATAGTTGCAAATAAATCACACCTAATTTAGCTAATTTTATGAAAAAACAGGGTACCCATTGAAATATTATTTCAAAAGAAACAAATTTCCTTCCAAACCAGGCAGAGAATTTTCGTTGTCTTTAAAAAAAGCCAAGAAAAAACCGGCTTGAAAATTCAAACCGGTTTTACTTAAGCTATTGTTTTTAAATAACTATTTCTTTCTTGCAACTTTTATGGCGCGGTCACCCGTGTCTGGCGAAAAAATATAGGATCCCATCATCGCCTTTTTGATAACCCCGGTTAGGTTTTTCGGATAATAGACTTTTTTGGTATCGGTCTGAACCCAAACAGCACCATCTTCAGTGGTCAATTCAATCTTTCTTAATTTGTTTAACCTGTGGCTGACAATGTTCACAGCAAGCTCATCCAGAATCTGGCCAGGGCCTGGGGTAAAGAGCCCAAAATCTCTTTGTTGCTGTTCCGCCTTGGCCTGACGCATGGCCGTAATTGTATCGGGAGTTTTTGCAAACGCGACTTCATCATAACAAGCCAAACGTTCAACATCATCAGGCACCACGGCACATTCCTCGAAGGTTTCCGGGGCACCTTGGGCAAAAGCTTGTGTTGCCCCACCAGCGGCTCCAAGGCCCAAAGCAAAGGTCGCGGAAAAAACAAATATTATTGGAAATTTAAGGTTCATGGCATGCCTCATAAATAAGGGTTTTTCTGGAGTTTTCATCATTTGGAACGAACTTAGGCAAAGTTTAGGGAAAGGTCAATTAGGTTCTGCTAATCGCCGATGGCGATGGCTTCACTTCTCTGTGTCTCATTCGGCTCAAGGGTAAAAAAGGCCCGGATAAGACCGGTTTCAGCATCAAAGCCATAAATTTGTTGCTCGAGAATTTTCATATCCGCTGATTTCAGGCTTTCGCCTTTGGGCATTTTAAGATAAAGCGGGTTAATCAGGGCGCCATCCTTGAAGATTTCATAGTGAAGATGCGGGCCGGTTGCCCCGCCTGTAGCGCCCACGTAACCTATGATTTGGCCTTGTTTGACGCGAACCCCTGAGCGCACACCCTTGGCATAACCGCTTAAGTGCGCGTAAGCGGTTTTATAGGTACCGTTGTGCTTGATCCGGACATAATTACCGAAGCTGCCCCACCTTGAAGCGCGCTCAATAACGCCATCGCCGGCGGCCATGATCGGGGTCCCGGTATTGGCCGCAAAATCAACCCCTTTGTGCATCCGGGTATAGCCCAGAATTGGGTGTTTGCGGCTGCCATAGCGTGACGACAGGCGGGCCCCATCGACCGGGGTTTTCATCAACATCTTGCGCGCCGATTTGCCCTCTGCGGTAAAATAATCGACCCGGCCGTCGGGCATTTCAAAGCGGTAAAAGGTTAAGGGTTTGCCGCGGAGTACAAGCGTTGCAGCCAGCACTTTTCCTGTGTTTTCAGCCTGCCCATCCGGGGTTAGCCGGCGCTCATAATAAACCTTGAACTGGTCGCCGGACCAGATCTCACGCTGGAAATCAACATCGAAGGA
This sequence comes from Sphingomonadales bacterium, assembly GCA_036445535.1. Taxonomy (GTDB): domain Bacteria; phylum Pseudomonadota; class Alphaproteobacteria; order Sphingomonadales; family SMXR01; genus SMXR01. The sequence goes on along the minus strand of JAZFRG010000308.1, from coordinate 4,355 downwards.
AAACAGCCGGATGACCTCCGACACAACCCCTAACGGCACCCCTTCTGAAAGCGCTGATAAGTATAAACTGTCTTCGATCGTCCCCTCAGCATACATCTTTAAGGATTTGGTCGGAATTAATGTCTTTCCGGAGGTGAATTCCTGCGCGCCCAGCCGGTCCACAAAAATTTCTTCACCAAAGTCCATCGGCATCGAAATTTTGCTCAACCTGGTCTCAATTTTTCCATAAAAACCGGGCTTTTCCAGGGTAAGCACCACCTCTTGCCCGGTGCGAATTTTCCGCGGATTAAAGGTTTTTGCAAGGGCTTCAATGGCAAAATACGCCTCACGCCTTGGGATGCCAGCCGCAATCAGGGTTTCCATCAAGGTATCGCCCCTCTTTAGGGTGAGCTTTTTCTCATATTTCAAAATTTTTCCGGGGTTCGATGCCGCTTCCAGCACTAAACTACGCAAGGGATCAATGCCGCGGTCATATCCGCCGCCAAATTCCCGGGCCCCCCAAACGGAATCCATCGGATTTTCCTGTGAAACATTTTCACCGGATGAAGCGTCAGAAAAAAAGGGGAAAGCAGCCGCCAAAAGCGCCAGCCCTGAAGCAGTATAAAGCGCCTTTAAGGTCCTTTTTTTTGCTAATTTTTGCGTCATTGCTGCTTGTTTACTCCCAAAAACTGCACAAAGATGTGCGGATTTTGAGCGTAAGTCAATTAAAACCAACAGGATTAAAGACTTAAAGGTGTTTTTTAGCCGGAATATGAGTCTTTTTGGCACCAGAAAAGGGAACCCATCCTAGGGCTTAAAACCTATTTTAGTCCTGAAAGCATTCCTTGCTTTAAGAGCCTCATTTGCCCGCTGGGTACCCCTATCAATCATCATCTGGATATCTGCTGGCGTAAAATTGGTGATATCAACCGCCAAAGCCTGGTCAGGCCGAATAATGGTACTTTCAACATATTTGTAGCCCTTGAGCGGACCCGCGGTGATTTTAAACTGGTTGGTTTTTTTGCCGTAATGAATGCAAGCCAGGTTGATTTTGCTAGCCAGGTTTAAATCATTATTGACGATTTCATTGGTCATGATCCCGATGGTCCTGCCCGCCAATGTCATCAGGCTTTCATAATCCTTGCCGACCTCGGGGGTGACCTCCTCCGGCTGGGTGGCGATGGTGATAATCTCGTTGGCCCCGGCATCAATGGCTGATTTCAGCGGTGAAATATTCCTGACCCCACCATCAATCAAGGTTTTGTTATCGAGGTGCATCAATTCCATCAGGATCGGTTCACGGGTCGAAGCAATAATATAATCGACAAAATCATCGGGGTCGGTTTTGGCATTTCCGTAAAAAAAGGTTCCGGTTTCCAGATCAACAACGCCCGGGAAAAAAGCTCCCTTGCTTTTGGCAATGTTGCTAGCCTTTACCTCTTTATGGATCAGGTCTCTTAAGGCATTCATGTTCAAAAAACCCTTGAACCCCCCGAACGCTATCTTCCAATAAACCTTTAATTTCTTTCTTTCCTTGCCGAGCACTTTGAATGAGGTCACTTTGGTTTTCCAGAAATCCAGAAGCTCATCGCCGGCCTCAGGCCAGGATTTACCAGGGTTTGCCCCCATAAAATTGGCTAGGTATCCGCCATTCAGTGCCCCCACCGAAACTCCGTAAATGGCATCCGGAACAAAGCCGCTATCCAAAATGACCTTGATCGCCCCGGCCTCAAACGCCCCCTTAATGGACCCGCCGCCGATTACCAAAGCGCGTTTAATATTTGCCATGATATCCCTCCCTCATGAATTACTCCCGACCGACTCACCATGAAAGCGGGAGTATATCATATTTTACACAACTTTTGGTATTTCAGGGGTTCTCGGCATCAATCTGCTGGAATATAAATTCGCCGGCTGGGGTCTGGCCCTGGTACAAAACCTCTGCCAAGGTCAGCTCAAACCCGGTCTGGGTGTAATGGATGGAGTTGTTATTCAAGGAAACTGGCCCGCCATTTTGGACCGACTTTGAATTTGCTTTCACTACCATGAAATAATTTCCACCCGACCCATCGGGTTGATAAAACTTAGCCGTGGGTTCATCCTCGCCGCTTTGATCTAAAAGGACATAGGTATCCTGGGTGGTATCAAAGGCACTGACATCCGTAACCGAAATGCCACCGCTTAAGGGTTTGAGCCAGGTGAAAATATAAGGCGGCGGGGGCGGCGGAGACGGATTGGGTGGAAAAACCAAATTCGGCAGATGCATCTGAAAATTGCCTTCATTAAAGGAAATCGTATAGGGGCTGCCGCCAATCGGTCCGCCGTTTTGGGGGATACCCTCTGGAATGGTTAAAACCGGCAGATCTGGGAACACCAGCGTCCCATTTTCGGCGGTTAAAAAAACCTTTCCGCTTAAAGAATCCAGAACCGCAATGTTGGTAATAATAATTGGCTCCGGGGTTTCTCCATTTTTGGTTAAATTGGTCATTTTTCAGGTCCTCTAAAAAATTCATTTCGTGCCGGGGAAAAACCCCCCACCAAGGCGGGGGGTTTTAGGGGGTTTGGTAGGCTTAAATCTAAACACTTACCTTATTGGTGGCTTTCCATGCCAATTTCCCGGACAGGTGATCAGCCGTGTAGACAGTAACATCGGCGCTGGCGAGGTCGGTGAGGCTTAAGGAAAAAGCCTTTTCGGTGATATCGTCCGAGCGGATCAAATCGCCCATCTGTAAATCACTGGCCGCCAGGAAATACAGGGTTGGGGTTAGCTGGAAAACAGCCTGATCGCCCTCAATAACGTTTTTCTTGACCACCAGGTTGGTGCCATTTTTGGCCAGCCCAATATCAACTTTTTCCTGTGAATTGTTCTGCACGACCACTTCACCTTCGGGTGACTTCCCGGTTTTCAAGGTGACATCGGAAAACATTCCGGGGCGCTCAAAACTCCAGATTTGGCCTTCATCACAATCCTGATACGTGGTTCTGTGGATGGCATTTTTTGCATCCTGGGATTCGGCAACGGACATCTGCAATTGAATTGGATAAATAATCGGATCGGAAGTCTGTTTGGGGCCAAGCGCCAATATTTTCCAGGCCACCGGGAACAGGGTGGTATAAATCTCGTTCGGGTTGGCTTCGTCGGGTTTCTGGAAGACACAGATATATAGCTCCTGATCATCGGTTTGATTAAAGAGTTGGATGCTGACATCATTTGACATGGTTTCTCTCCTAATAAAGAAAATTTGGCTTGATTGCCGTTTTAATTCTCGGAAAGGCTAAAAGGTCGGCACCGGCTAATCACGGGGCATTGTTCCCCCAGCCTTTGAGGGCGGTTGGGGCGGCGTTCCCTGGGGCTGTATTTTAGTAAGTTTTCTGATGTAGCGCTCACTAACCCCATATTTTTGCGCCAGGGTGCGGTTTAAAACCGGGCCCTTTACGGTAGGAACCCTTGCTTTTTTAACCTCACCCATAATGGCCGCCCGCCTGAGCGCAATAAACACCCCCCAGGCCGAGGGCAGATCAATCCAGTCGCATTCGGTATGAAACATCAGTTTTTCATATGACTTTTCGGATAAGAAAAGACCGTAGCGTTCCAGCAATTTTCCCGGGCCGCCGGCGAGATTTATTTTGGAGCCGCCAAATTCCCGGATCAATTCAAAAAAAGCATAAAATCCACAAAATTCAGCGACTTCAGAGGCAATAAAAGGCATCGTGGCCAGGACATGGCTGTGGTTATGTTTGCAAAACTCCAGCAACTGGAAATGTTTTTCCGACCCCTCAGGCGGAATACATTCAAACAGATTTTTACTAAACGTCGGCCCCTTCATACTATTTCCGCCTTATTCTTTTTGCCTGCGGTTTTAAAACCGCCCAGGTTGAAAACCAGGCATAACAAGAAATCGTAAAAGATTAGTTGTGGAACAATTCCACACGTTCTAGTATATAATGAGGGTTTGCCGGGTGGGTATTAAACTTTTCGACCCCCAAACCGGGAATTTTTGAATTTTCCTTGATTTTCCGGGCCAGCAATGGATTAGTTAAAAACTGATTTATTTGGGGGAATGTGAACAAATGGCCGATTTATCGAAAAGAGCCTGGTCGTCTAAATTGACCTTTGTTTTGGCGACCGCGGGGGCCGCGGTTGGTCTTGGCAATCTATGGCGCTTTCCCTTCATCACCGGCGAGAACGGTGGCGCCGCGTTTATTCTGATTTATCTGGCCTGCGTGTTCCTGATCGGGGTGCCGATCATCACCGCCGAGATCACCATCGGCCGCATGGGCCATATGAGCCCGATCGGGGCAGCCCGGGCGATTATCAAAAAGCAAAAGGTCAGCCGCTTTTGGATGATCGTTGGCTATTTGAGTTTGGCAGTCCC
>JAZFRG010000307.1:0-2042 GCA_036445535.1 Sphingomonadales bacterium | reverse complement strand
CCCTGATTGGTTTATCAATTATCGTAGATTTTAACCAGTGGCAAAGCCAACACTGGTTCAGCCTAGCTTGGGTTATCATTGCTCTGGCTTTTTTCTCAATGATCTTTTCACTTTTCAAATTTAGAGGTCAAAAACAGTGGCTTTTCTTTCATTTAGTGACTCTTTTCCTTTCCCCGTATGTCTTATTTTATGCGGGAATGGCCTTTTCCGGTGACTGGCTCTAAAAATTTAGCCCGACCTCAAAATCTCCACCGCGGTGTCGCGCTCGAAGAGATAGAGCAGCGTGCGCAAGTTCTTACCGCGCTCAGATTTCAGCTTCGGGTCTTTCTCTAAAATCAGCCTTGCATCGCCCCGGGCCATTTGAAGGAGATCGCCGTGGGCCTCGATGCTGGCGACCCGAAATTCGGGCATGCCGGATTGGCGGACACCCAGGAATTCCCCTGCGCCCCTGAGATCCAGGTCTTTTTCAGCGATTAAGAACCCATCTTCGGTTTCACGCATGATTTTCAGCCGCTGGCGGGCTTTTTCGGAAAGTTTTTTGCCCGGCAGCAGCAAACAATAGGAGGGTTTTTCCCCGCGCCCCACGCGCCCCCTTAACTGATGCAATTGCGCCAGGCCAAAGCGCTCGGCGTGCTCAATCACCATAATCGTCGCCTCCGGGATATCGATGCCAACCTCGATTACCGTGGTCGCCACCAGGATTTGAATATCCCCCCGGGAAAACTTCTCCATGACCTTGTCACGCTCAGGGCCCTTCATGCGGCCATGGATCATGCCCACCCAGTCGCCAAAATTACTTTTCAGCTTTTTAAAACGCGCCTCGGCCGCCGTGAACGGCAGCTTCTCGCTATCCTCCACCAGGGGCGTGACCCAAAACACCCGATCGCCCTTCTGAAGGGCGCGCGCAATCGCCTTTTCCACTTCGCCCAAACGCTCTATCGGAATTATCCGGGTATCAATGGGTTTTCGCCCCGGCGGTTTTTCGATGATCCGGGAAACCTCCATATCGCCGTAAACGGTTAAGGCAAGCGACCTTGGAATAGGCGTTGCCGTCATAACCAGCATGTCGGGGCGGACCTTGCCTTTTTCGCGAAGCGCCAGGCGTTGATGGACGCCAAAACGGTGCTGTTCATCGACGACAACCATGCCCAGATCCTTGAAGGTAACGTCGCCCGTGAAAAGCGCGTGGGTGCCGATCAGAATATCGATCTTTCCAGCGGCCAAATTTTCAAGGATTCCGGCCCTTATTTTGCCCTTGTGACGACCCGTTAAAATGGCCAGTTTAATGCCCGATTTTTCAGCCAGGTCTTTTAAGCCTTCATAGTGCTGCTGGCACAAAATTTCGGTCGGCGCCATAATTGCCGCCTGGGCGCCGCCGGCCACCGCACCCGCCATAGATAGCAGCGCAACAATGGTCTTGCCCGAGCCGACATCGCCCTGCAAAAGCCGCAGCATCGGCTTGCTTCCCGCCATATCCTTGTCGATATCTTCGAGCGCTCTTTTCTGATCCCCTGTTAAAGAAAAGGGTAATAGTTTCAATATCTTGTCACGGTTACTTAAATCTATCTTAAAGGCCCTACCCTTGCCCCCTAGGGTGACCGCCCGAACCAGATACATGGTCAGCTGGTTGGCCAGGAATTCATCGTAGGCGAGCCGCCGTCTGGCCGGGGCACGCAAATCAGTATCGGCCTCGGATAACGGTTCATGGCCCTCTAAAACCGCCTCCTTCCAGGCCGGCCACATTTCACGTTTGAGGAGACTTTCGTCCTGCCATTCGGGCAAATTTGGCAGCCGTTCCAGGGCCTTAAAAAGGGTCTTTAAAACCACCCTTTGCGTCAGCCCGTAGGTGAGTGGATAAAGGGGCTCTAATTTCGGTAAATGCCCGGCCTCTTCGGGCTTTAAAATATAGTCGGGGTGAACCATCTGGAAGGTCTTCTGGTAGACCTCAATCTGGCCGGAAATGATCCGCTCTTCGCCAACCGGAAGCTGGTTTTTTAAATAGTCGCCGCGGGCATTAAAAAACACCAAACTCATCTTGCCGG
>JAZFRG010000306.1:0-4084 GCA_036445535.1 Sphingomonadales bacterium | reverse complement strand
ACAAGCAATTGTTGATGTGGCTTTGGCCCATCAAATGGTCAGCAAATTCACAAGTTTGGTTGCCATAGATAAGGAAATTTCCAGGCGCGGTGAAGCCTTGCAGTCAATCCCGATCCCTACCAATCTCCCCAAAGGTATGGATGTTGATTTGGCACTTGGCAAAGATGCCTCAAGGGGATTTGTGGTGATGTTTGAGGACGATCAAGCTTCGGAAGTGGTTATGGTAACAGGCCAAAGAATTTCCCGCCAGGACTTGGTTGCCAACAGTCCGGTTGCGGTTGTTGGGGCTGAGAAAATTGAGCTGACCGGGCAGGCAAAGGTTGGGGAACTGTTGAACGATTTACCGCAAACTGCCAACGGGCTTTGGTTGAAAATTTTGTTCGGATTGTTGTTTCTGTTCTCAGGCCTGATTTTGTTGATGTTTGTAAAAAAAACCGCTCTTCCTCCGCGGTCATGATTAGGGCTCTCCTTGGCTCGGGTTGGACAAGGGTGGTTGCGGCCCCCCTTGCCCTCATTTTTTTTGGGTTGGGTTTCTGGTTTTTAGGCGGCGGGCTTTATATTGCCGCCAAGGCCGAGGTTGCCCAAATTTTACTTGAACGGGCCTTTGATAAAACCCTTGAAACCGGGGAAAATCAAAAACCCTGGGGCTGGGCCGACACTTGGCCGGTGGCAAAAATTTCATTTCCTGCGCTAGGGAAAGAGGCCATTGTTTTGGATAAAACCAGTGGTCAGGCGCTGGCCTTTGGCCCGGGATTAATGCCGGGTCTTTCTGAAATTGGTCACCCTGGAACGGCGATAATCGCTGCTCACAACGATACTCATTTTGCTTTTCTTGAAGATATAAAGATTGGCCAAACGTTTGAGGTTCAAACCTGGGAGGGGGCGGTTTTGGAATTCGAAGTGGTGGCACTGGTTGTGATAGATACCAGAAAGCCATTGACCCTGGAGTATCGCGGCATTTCCCATCTGATCCTGTCGACCTGTTTTCCTTTTAAGGCACTGGCCAGCCAAACCCCTTTTCGATTTTTGGTCACTTCACGGCTGGTTTTAAATTAAACCTGTTCACGGCATTTGCTTTTCGCTAGGGTCGGCCCGATGTTTGAAGGGTTTGAAAATACTTACAAATTTGAGGTTAAGGACCTTGCCTGCAGCCGCGGCGGGCGAAACCTTTTTGAAGGGATTTCATTTTTTCTAAATCCCGGACAAGGCCTTGTTATTAGGGGTCCCAACGGGTCAGGGAAAACCAGCTTGCTGAGAATTCTTGCGGGCTTTTTAGCCCCCAACGCGGGTTCCATGCATTGGCAGGGCGAAGCGGCCGAAAGCGGCTTTGATCTGCTTCCGGGTTCGACCCATTACCTTGGCCATTCCCCGGCCTTAAAACCATTCCTGAGTGTTCGGGAAAATTTGAAATTCTGGCAAAAAATGCTGGGTGGAGCAGCCCCTCTTGAAGAGGTCTCGGAAACGACAGGGGTTGCGGATTTTCTGGATTTCCCGGTTAAATTTTTGTCCGAGGGGCAACGGAAGCGGGTTAATTTAGCTCGTTTCCTGGTCGAACCTTTACCGATCTGGCTGATGGATGAGCCCACCGCCGGGCTTGATAGAGATGGTCAAAAAACCCTCAAAAGCCTAATTCTTGCCCACTTAAAACATGGCGGCATTTTTATTGGGGCAACCCACCAGGATTTAGGCATTGCCGGGCTAAAAGAGCTTACCCTTGGCAAACGGGGGGGCAAATGTTAGGCACCTTTTTCACCCTTATTCACCGCGAAACATTACTGTCCTGGCGGCAAGGTGGTGCCGGTTGGCTGGTGGTCGTCTTTTATGTCATGACCGTCAGTATGTTTCCGTTCGGCGTTGGGCCAGATCTGGATATTCTGGCGATGATTGGATCGGGTATTGTCTGGGTTGCGGCGTTGCTGGCGGCGATTTTATCCCTGGATAGAATGTTTGCCCTGGATGTTGAAGATGGTTCATTGGACTTATTGGTGCTAAGTGGCACCCCGCTTTGGCTGATCAGTTTGGCCAAAGCCACCGGACACTGGCTGAACACCATGGTCCCGGTGATAATTGTCAGCCCGGTTCTGGCGCTGGTTTTAAATTTGGGATCAGAGGGGTTCGCAACCCTTTTATTGGCGATGCTTTTGGGCACCCCGGCGCTAAGCTTTTTCGGGTCCATCGCGGCTGCCCTGACGGCAACAATAAAGCGCGGCGGGGTTCTAATCCCGCTTTTGGTTTTACCGCTTTATATCCCGACCCTTATTTTTGGAACGTCAGCTGTCGGGGAAGCCATTAATGGTTCGGGTGGTGAAATATCCAGCCTTTATTATCTTGCCGCGATTAGCGTTTTTGCACTTGGATTGGGGCCATTGGTCTCAGCAGGTGCAATAAAGATAACAATGGAGTGAGCAAGCTTGCGGAGCTTGCCTGAGAGCGTTAGAAGACAGCCATGCACAGATTTGCCAACCCAGCCCGGTTTAATAAAATTGCCGATGCAATTTCCCCCTACCTTTTTGGCGCGACCGTCATTTTGTTTGGGCTCGGGATTTATTACGCGCTTTTCAATTCCCCCGCCGATTTTCAACAGGGCGAAACGGTGCGGATCATGTACGTCCACGTTCCGGCCAGCTATATGGCCACCGGGGCTTACATGTTTTTGGCGCTTGCAAGTGCGACCTTTTTGATCTGGAAACACCCGCTGGCGGGCATGGCGGCCAAGGCCGCAGCCCCCATTGGACTTGTTTTTACGGCCTTAGCCCTTTTCACCGGGGCGTTTTGGGGCAAACCTATGTGGGGTGACTGGTGGGTTTGGGATGGCCGTTTAACATCGGTCCTGGTGCTGTTTTTTCTCTACCTGGGGTACATCGCGCTTTGGCAGGTGATGGAGGACCGGGGCAAGGCGGCTAAGGCCTCATCGGTCCTGGCGCTGGTGGGGGTGATTAATTTACCAATAATAAAATTTTCGGTCGATTGGTGGACAACCCTGCACCAGCCCGCAAGTATTTTCCGGCTGGAAGGGCCAACCATTGATGGTTCCATGTTAATCCCACTTTTTCTTATGATGGGGGCCTACACGTTCTTTTTTGCTACGGTTTTAATCTGGCGCATCAAGGCCGAAATGGCGGAACGAAAACTGGAAACCTTGCTTCGGGAGAAAGCCTCATGATGGGTCCGGAATTTTGGCATATGGGCGGGTACGCCGCTTTTATCTGGCCGGCTTATGGGGCCTCAATTTTGGGGTTACTTGGGTTAGCGGTTTTAAGCTACAGGAAAAAGAAAAACCTTGAGAAACAAGTTGAAAATTTAAAGGCAAAAAAAAATGGCTAAAAAAACCCTGGCTCAAAAAAGAAAACAAACCCGGCTTTATGCCATCCTCGGCATGTTGGGGGTTTTGTCTTTGGGGGCTTTTCTGGTCATCAAGGCCTTTGAAGAGAACATTCTTTTCTTTGTCACCCCTTCGGATCTGGTGGAGCGCGAGCTTACTGGCAATGAACAGTTTCGCCTTGGCGGGCTGGTTGAGCCGGGCTCTTACCTGAAAGAAAAAGATACTCTCAAGGTCAGCTTTGTGGTTACCGATGGTGGGGCTACCATCCCGGTGGAATATGAGGGATTATTGCCTGATCTTTTCCGGGAAGGCCAGGGGGTAGTCGCTGAGGGGATAATAAATTCTGAAGGTATTTTTATCGCCCGAACCATCCTTGCCAAGCACGACGAAAATTACATGCCGGCCGAGGTTGCGGAGGCGCTAAAGGAAAAAGGCTACTGGCAGGAAGAAGACGGGAATGGGGAAAACTAAGTTGAAAAAACCCTTCCCTAGAGAATGGACTAAATTAAAATATAAAGATCCCGAAGAATGGCTAATAAAGTCTTTGGAGATAAGGGCTGAATTCGCCCAAACAGATTTCCCCGAGGACATCCGAAATTTAAGAACAAATCGTCTAAAACGGGAGCTCGAATTTTGGCAAATATGCCTTTTTCTTTACGGAATGGGCCTACGGTTGCCCGGGTCGAAGGTTTTTGTTGCAAGAGATGAAAATCAAGACCGTGATTTTATAGCTTATTTTCAGAAAGGGGATACCGAATATTT
>JAZFRG010000305.1:0-2475 GCA_036445535.1 Sphingomonadales bacterium | reverse complement strand
GCTACCCCCGATTTAACAGCCTTGAAAACAGAACTAAATAATCTCAATACAAAAATGAAAGGGGAGGCCACCACTCTTGACACGAAAATAACCGAAACCAAGACTAAAATTGGAAATGTAACCAAGGTTTTGGGAGGAGTGGCAAAAACGGCTCTTTCCGGCCTATTGCCTATTTATTTTAAGTCTGGGTGATCCGAAAGGCGGCGGCAATGGGCATTCTGGCGGCGCGGACTGCCGGGAAAAAGCCACCTATAAACCCAATAAAAATAGACAGGGCAAGGGCGTGCTGGATAAGCCTTGTTGAAATATCAAAGGCAAAAATCGCCTGGGTAAAGGTGGCCCCATTCAGGGTCGAGACCATCATCCCGTCAAAGAAAACGTAAGCCAAAACCAGGCCAATGCTGCTGCCGATGATAGCAATAATGATCGATTCAATGAGGGTTCCAATAAAACTTGAGAACGCACTAAAGCCAATCGCCCTTAAGGTTACTATCTCGCTCATCCGGGAGACCACAGAAGAATACATTGTGTTAAGTGCCCCGGCCAATGCGCCCAGGGCCATAACAAAGGCCAGCGGGTAACCAATAAAGCGAATAGCATTGGCTACCGGTTTTGATTGGTTGGCGTAATAATCGACCTCGGTCTTAACCTCGATGTTCAGGCGCTGGTCGTTTTCGGCAAACGCCTCAATCTCTTTTATGCTGTCGGGGCCGGCCAGTTTCAAACGAACGCTTTGAAATGAGGTGCCGCGATTAAACAGGTTTTGAACAACCTTGGAATCGGCCCAAAGCTCGGATTCAAAAACCGAACCGCCGGCGTCAAAAATACCCACCACGACCCATTCGGTATTGCTAAAGGAAATGGTAGATCCCAGGTCAAGGCCGACAAACTGTTCATTGGCATTTTTACCGACAACTAATTCATTGCGCCCCGCTTCAAACATCCGGCCTTCAATAATTTCGACCCCTTCCTTAAGGTTAAGGCTGTTTTGGCTAATCCCCCGCATGGGGGCGTTGACCGATAATCCGGTTGATTTTTTTAAAACATCGACAATGACATACAGTTCGAATGAGGCCAGCGGGTCGCCGTTGAGCCGGGCAACCCCGGGGGAACTGGCCAAGAGATTTGCCTGTTCCAGGGAAATCCCGCTGTTTAATTCTGATTGTGAGCCTTCTCTGAGAACAATGGCGACATTTTCAGACCCCGTGCCGGCAACCGTTTTCTCAAAGCCTTCTGCCATCGACAAGAAGGCGACCATGACAGCGATCACCAGCGCTATGCTGAAAATAGCGGCGCTGGATTGCAAAAAGCGCCCCCTTAAACCTTTCAGGTTCATCATGGTGATGGCAAATATTTGCCGCAAAAGGGTCATTAGGCTTTTCTCCCGAGGGCGGCAGCAACATGAATTCTGAGCGCATTAAAGGCGGGCAGCCCGCCGGTCACCAGACCCAGTAAGAGCATATAACCGGTAGCTTGAAGGAGAATCTCAAGGTTTAAGGTCATCGGCGGCAGGTTTCCGCCTCCCAAGGTTTTCAAAACCTCTATAGCAATCCAGGAAAACCCGAGAGCCGGAAGGCCCCCCAAAAGAACCAGAAACATGGCCTCTGAAATAATTAGTGAACCCACCTGGGTATTTGAAAAGCCCAAAGTTTTCATCACCGCAATTTCATTGGTCCGCTCCCGAACCGCCAAAATCATTGTGTTTCCTGCGATCAGTAAAATCGTAAAAAAGGCGGCGCCAACAACCGATGTAATGATCAATCCGATATTACCAAACTGCTCCAGGAACGCTTTGCCGAAGGCTGCTTCGGTGCTGGTTTTGGTCTCATTTGGCGAATTGGCAAACTGATTATCGATCGCTTCGCTGACTGTTTTGTTTAAATATGGAGAGGTGGTTTTCACCGTCAGCCAACCAATGGTGTCTTTCCAAAAGGTCCGGGCTTCATTCAGGTAGGCGTAATGGAAAATCAATGATCGGGTATCAATACTTTCGTCGCTGCCCGTGAAAATACCTTCGATTTTAAACTCCCAGGCACGGGATCCGTCGGTATTTGTCCAAATATTGCTCATGATCGGAATGGTATCACCGAGTTGCCACCCATACTGCTCAGCCAGCGCCTTGCCAACGATCAACCCACGTCGATTGCCAAGGTAGTTTTTCCGTTGTTCCTCTGAAACCACCATCTCGGGGTAAATATCCATATACGTTTCGGATTCGACCGCTAACGCGCCAATAAAATTTTTCGGGTCCTGATAATAACCGCCATACCAGACCGCAAAAGTAGCATTTTGAACCCCCTCGGTGGCTTTTATCTTATTATAGTGGGCGTAAGGCAACGGCTGGATCAGGCTGATTTTGCTCATGGTTATAAGCCGGTTTGCGTCGGCCAGTTCAACGCCGGCATTCAAAGCCTTATCGAAGGTTTTTAAAACTCCAAAAATAAGAAAGGCCGTGAAAATAGAAAAAACAGTCAG
>JAZFRG010000304.1:0-2163 GCA_036445535.1 Sphingomonadales bacterium | reverse complement strand
ATGCGCATTCGATCAAGTCCCACGTCCCCAGCCTTTTTGAGGGTAAATTGCCGGATTTTAATTTTGGCACTTTTGACGGTAAATCCTGTGGCCTTCCCCTCGAGGAAGCTTTCTCAAAGGTTATGGTGGAGTTTCCGGAGTATTCTTTTGTTTTTAATGGCCGGTTCAAGGGCGGTTACACGACCCGGCACTATGGGCGGCCAACCGAGAACATCCATGCGGTTCAGCTTGAGCTCTCCCAAGCCACCTACATGAACGAAGAAACCGGCAAATATGCGGGCGAAAAGGCAGCCAATGTAAAAGCTGTCCTTGCCAGATTGCTCCAGGCCTACCTTTCGCTTTAAAGAAGTTCCAGCGCCACCGCGGTGGCTTCACCGCCACCAATGCAAAGGCTGGCCACGCCCTTTTTACCGCCGGTTTTTTGAAGCGCCGATAAAAGTGTCACAGAAATTCTGGCCCCGGAGGCACCGATCGGATGGCCGAGCGCACAAGCGCCGCCGTGGATGTTGACCTTCTTGGGATCAAGCTCAAGATCCCTGGTCGCGGCCATGGTAACGACAGCAAAGGCCTCATTAATCTCATAGAGGTCGATATCGCCCGAACCCCAGCCGGTGGTTTTCATAACCTTCTGGATGGCTGAAATTGGCGCTGTGGTGAACCAGGCCGGCTCATGGGCGTGGCTGGAATGGGCGACAAATTTTGCAATTGGTTTCAGGCCGCGCTTTTCAGCTGTTGAAGCCTTCATCATTACCAGCGCCGCAGCCCCATCAGAAATTGAGGAGGAGTTGGCCGCCGTAACCGTACCATCTTTTTTGAAGGCGGGTCTGAGTGTCGGGATTTTTTCCGGGCGGCCTTTTAAGGGCTGCTCATCATGTTCCACGACAACGTCGCCTTTACGGGTTGAAATGGTCACCGGGGTAATCTCGGCGGCAAAGCTGCCATCCTCGGTAGCGGCCTTTGATTTAGCCAGCGAGCCTATTGCAAAATCATCCTGGGCTTCGCGGGTAAACTGGTATTTTTCAGCGGTTTCCTCGGCAAAAGTCCCCATCAGGCGGCCTTTGTCGTAGGCATCTTCCAAGCCATCCAAAAACATATGATCCTGGACGGTGCCGTGGCCAAGGCGCATGCCGCCTCTAGCTTTGGGCAGCAGGTAAGGCGCATTGGTCATGCTTTCCATGCCGCCAGCTACAATAATTTCTGCGCTTCCAGCTTTTAAGGCATCAAAGGCAATCATCATGGTTTTCATGCCCGAGCCGCACATTTTATTCACTGTTGTACAGTTCACCCCCAGAGGAAGCCCGGCGCCGAGCGCTGCCTGCCTGGCAGGGGCCTGGCCTTGGCCGGCGGCCAAAACACATCCCATCAAAACCTCATCGATATCCCCCGGTTTTAAACCAGCGCGCTCAACGGCGGCTTTTATGGCTGTGGCACCTAGTTCAGGGGCGCTGGCCCCCGAAAGGTCGCCCTGAAAACCGCCCATGGGGGTGCGGGCCATACCAACGATTACAATGGTTTCTTGTGACATTCTTTTCTCCAAAAATTCCTTTGAAACCCGATATGGGGTCTCGTTGGCCGGACTTTAAGGTTTGGCATAAAAAAAGGCAACAGATTCTGCCAGGATAGGCAAAGTTTGGTTTGACCCGGCGGGGGTAAAAGGCTAGGGGAGGGCCATGGAAACTTCATCACGCATTGGCCTTTTTATGACCTTGGGCCTCATTATTGGAGCGATTATCGGCCGCTGGCAATTTGGCTATCCGGTTTATGGGGCACTCATTGGCGGGGTTCTTTTTGTAGGTCTGGCGGTTTTTCTGGATAAACGGGCAAACACTTAATTCGCAAACACTAAACCTCTGTCCCCCTGAAATCCTTTCTGATATACCTTTTTCATGCTTGACCGTTTTGTCATTCCGCTTTCAGAAAAAATCTTGTCACCCCTTGGCGGGGGCCTGTTTCGCGCCCGGTTAACCCCGGAGCGGCTATTGGTTTTGGGCTTTATTATGGGACTTGGGGCGGCCTTTTCTGCGGCCAGCGGGGCTTTTATGGTGGCGCTTGGGCTGTTTATTTTAAACCGGATTTTTGATGGTCTGGCTGAAAGCGCCGGCCGGGCCGGGGGGATCACCGGCTTTGGCCGCTATCTTGATATTGTGCTTAATTTCATCGTTT
>JAZFRG010000303.1:0-7004 GCA_036445535.1 Sphingomonadales bacterium | reverse complement strand
TTCTGATTTAGAAACCGAAACCGGAGATGGGCAAGTTTCATCCCAAACCAAGGACCAGGCCTTAAGGGATTTTAGAAATGAAATCCGCATTTTAAAGAAAAACTTGAACCTTGCCCAAAGGAATCTCCGGCTGAATATCAAGGGGCTTGAGAACCGGGTTATTTTCCTCAATATGTTTGTTGTCCCGGTGGGTTTAATTTTTCTAACGCTCTTGCGGTTTGGCATTCTCAGAAGGGGAAGGAAAAAACCATGACCTTTCACCGGGAAACGAAGATTCTTTTGGCTCTGACGGTTTTGGTTTCTGGGGCTGCCTTTTATGTCCTCAATAAGAACCAAAGTCAGGGCACCGCCCCGGAGGGTATTGGTGATAGGACCTTGCCTGGGTTTGAGGCCCAAATGGGAACCGTTGACGAGGTGGTTTTATCCGGGCCTGAGGGGCAGACAACGCTACGGAAAATTGAGGGCAGGTGGGTGGTGGCTGAACGCAGAAATTTTCCTGCCAGGCAAGTGCAAGTGAACCAGTTGATCAGTGGCCTTGGGGCCGCTGAAAAATTCAGTGCCCGGACCGGGGAGGAAAAGTTTTTTGCCCGGCTTGGCCTGGTTGACCGGTATATAGAAATTGCAGCAAATTCCGGGGACCAGAAGCTTACTACCCTTAAAACCGGTGACCAGTTCTATTCCCCAACCGGCGAGGGGGTCATGACCTTTACGTTTGATCCCGCGACAAATCGTGCCTGGACAATTGCTGGTCTTCCAGAAGTTTCCATTGAACCCTCGTTTTGGCTAGCCCCGGATTTGCTTTCGCTTTCAGAACTTAGAATTAAAAGGGTTGAGGTTATCATCGGCGAAAACCCTGCCTGGGTGATTTCAAAAGAAAAGCCCCTTTCGCCCGGGTTTGTTCTGGAGGGAGAAAATAGCTTCCAGGCCGACCCAAGAGCGGTCAATGCCGCTGGCATGGGGGCAACGGATCTTTATTTTGATGATGTTCTTGATTTAGAGGGCCTTGACCTATTCAAGGTCGCGGAAGCCCGCGTTGAAACCTTTGATGGCTTAACGGTTACGATGGAATTCTTTGACCAGGATGGTTTAATTTTGACCTCATTTTTTGCCGTCTATGATGAAAGTGTTTTGTTATCACCGGAAACCCCAACGGTGCTTCCTGATGTTCCTGCAGATGGTGGCGCCGAAGCCGCCGCCCTTAACCAAATTTGGCAGGGCAGGGTTTTTCAAATCCCCCTTCAAAAACTTGCGGAAATATTAAAATTCAGGCGGGAATTTTTTCGGACGACCGGTTAGGTTAATTAGAACTGCTTCCCAGGGCCAGAAATCCGGCGCCGATTATTCTGCCCACATCGGCCTCTTGAACTAAAATAGCAAGGGCATCGCTATCCCTGCGATCAGGATCGCTCAGATTAATGTTGAAGGTTTGGGCTTGGTTGGAAAGCGTGCCGATCAAAGTAGAATTTCGAACGATATTCATATAGTCCAGGGTTTTCCCGATGTTGGTGCCAGAATTAATTTTGATTGTGTCTTTTTGCTTTATCCAAATTAAAAATATTTCGGTCTTGGTGGCCGGTTTTTGCCCGGCGACGAAAGCGGTTACCGAATTACCGTTTCTGCCAAATCTGACCTTTACCGGGGTTTCGTTGCCTACCAGAGCATTCTTAATGGCGGTGTAAATTTCAAGTTTGTTTGAGCCAACCATTTGTTCGCGGCCATTGATAACAACTTGGGGGGTATAAACACCCTTGCGGCCAAAAGTTTCGTTGTAATCATATTGCCTTTTGGAAAATTCAGGTTTTGCATAGGTATCACGCCAGCCCATGAAATCCCAATGTTCAACATGCCAGGTCAGGATAACGGCCCCGGACATTTGATCATATTCCTTTTGCAAAATATGGGCCGGGGGACACATGTCGCAGCCCTGGCTGGTAAACAGTTCAATCACCACAGGTTCTTCGGCCAATACAGAAGGGGCCGAAAAAAATGCAAACGCAAAAATTATAAAAAAGAGTTTTTTCATTTCGCCCTTTTAGTATGTCCGGCCCCCCTAGTTCAAATCACCTTGGTGTGATTTAAGTCGCTAACCGCCTTAATACGTAATGTAAAATGCCCCCGTTTTCATAATATTCAACTTCCTGGGCGGTATCACACCGGCACAACAATGTTACATCCCTGGTTGATCCATCGTTGTAGGTAACCGTGCAGGAAATATTCTTTTTAGGGGTAATTCCTTCTTCAATGCCCGAGAGACTGATGGTTTCATCGCCCTTTAAGCCCAGAGTCTTTCGGGTTTCGCCGTCTTTAAATTCCAATGGTAAAACTCCCATGCCGATCAGGTTAGAACGATGGATGCGCTCAAAACTCTCGGCCACAACCGCTTTAACCCCCAAAAGAACCGTACCTTTGGCAGCCCAATCACGCGACGACCCGGTGCCGTATTCCTTACCTGCAATCACCACCAGCGGATTTTTTTCTTTCTGGTAGCGCATGGCAGCGTCAAAAATGGACATTAACTCTCCAGAGGGGAAGTGGGTGGTAAAACCACCTTCCTTGCCTTGGCCCAGTTCGTTAATCAGGCGGATATTGGCTAAGGTGCCACGCATCATAACCTCGTGGTTGCCGCGCCGCGACCCGTAGGAATTAAAGTTTCGCTGCTCCACCCCCTTCTCGGTCAAATACTGTCCGGCGGGTGAGTCTTTCTTAATAGCACCGGCGGGGGAAATATGGTCGGTGGTGATCGAATCGCCCAAAAGTGCAAGAATTTTGGCACCAGTTACGTTTTTCGGTTTTTTGGCGTCCAGCGTCATACCCTCAAAATATGGCGGGCTTTTAATATAGGTGCTGTTCTTTTCCCAGGAATAGGTATTGCCCTTGGTAATTTTGATTGCCCGCCAGTCTTTCTCGCCCTTGAAAACATCTGCATAGCGGGTTTTGAACATATGCGAGGTTACTGTTTTGGTAATCAGTTCCTCAATCTCGTGATTGGAAGGCCAGATATCCTTCAAATAAATGGCATTGCCATGGCGGTCTTTGCCCAGGGGATCCTTCAAGATATTTACGTTCAAATTCCCGG
Source organism: Sphingomonadales bacterium (assembly GCA_036445535.1). GTDB lineage: Bacteria > Pseudomonadota > Alphaproteobacteria > Sphingomonadales > SMXR01 > SMXR01. The sequence goes on along the minus strand of JAZFRG010000303.1, from coordinate 3,928 downwards.
CAATGGCATAAGCGACAACCAATGGCGGTGAGGCCAAATAGTTTGCTTTTACATCCTGGCTGATGCGGCCTTCAAAGTTCCGGTTTCCGGAAAGCACCGAAGTGCAAACCAGGCCCTTTTCATTAATCGCCTTGGAAATTGGTTCTGCCAGGGGTCCGGAATTGCCGATGCAAGTAGTGCAGCCATAGCCGACAAGGTTAAACCCCAGGGCGTCCAGGGGTTCCTGCAATCCAGCCCGCTCAAGATAATCCGTGACGACCTTGGACCCGGGTGCCAGCGAGGTTTTTACCCAAGGCTTAACTTTTAGGCCCCGTTGCAGAGCATTTTTTGCCAAAAGCCCCGCCGCCAGCATTACCGAGGGGTTGGAGGTATTGGTGCAACTGGTAATAGCGGCAATCACCACATCGCCGTGGCTGAGCACAAAATCTTCGCCCTCCACCGCAACATAGGTTTCTTCTTCACCCTTAATGCCGAAGGTTTTCTCTAGGTCCTTTTTGAAACTTTTGGCCGCCTTGGAAAGTAAAATTCTATCCTGCGGGCGTTTGGGCCCGGCTAGCGATGGCTCCACCTTGGAAACATCCAAATCAAGCTGGTCGGTGAAGGCAGGGTCGGGAGTTCCGCCATCCCGCCAAAGCCCCTGTTCACGAGCGTAGGCCTCAGCAAGCCGGATAGTTTGTTCATCGCGCCCGGTAAGTTCCAGGTATTTTATGGTCGAACGATCGACTGGGAAAAAGCCGCAGGTGGCACCATATTCAGGAGCCATATTAGCAATGGTTGCCTGGTCGGCAAGGGACAGGTTATCGAGGCCCGGGCCAAAAAATTCCACGAATTTTCCAACCACCCCTTTGGCGCGGAGCATTTCCACAACCCTCAATACCAGATCGGTGGCAGTCGTGCCTTCTTTCATCCGACCCCTTAGCCTGAAGCCAATTACCTCAGGAATCAGCATTGAAATCGGTTGCCCAAGCATTGCTGCTTCGGCCTCAATACCACCCACACCCCAGCCAAGTACACCGAGGCCATTGATCATGGTGGTGTGGCTGTCGGTGCCGACAAGTGTATCGGGATAGGCGACGGTTTTTCTGCCGCGCTTTTTGGTCCAGACGGTTTTTGCCAGGTACTCAAGATTAACCTGATGGCAAATTCCGGTTCCCGGCGGTACCACTTTGAAATTATCAAAACCTTGCTGACCCCAGCGCAAAAACTCATAACGCTCGCGGTTGCGTTCCATTTCCATTTCGACATTGAACTGGAAAGCGCCCGGGGTGCCAAACTTGTCGACCATAACCGAATGGTCAATGATCAAATCAACCGGGTTTAGCGGGTTAATTTTTTTAGGGTCATGGCCAAGGTTTGCCATGGCATCACGCATCGCCGCCAAATCGACAACGGCTGGAACCCCAGTAAAGTCCTGCATTAAAACCCGCGCCGGTGAAAAAGAAATTTCATGGTTGGATTTTTTATTTTCCAACCAGTCAACAATCGCCTTGGCATCCTCTATCGTAATGTTTTCCCCGTTTTCATTACGAAGCACGTTTTCAAGAAGAATTTTTAGGGTAAAGGGAAGCCGAGAAATATCCCCTAGTTGGTCCTCAGCCTTTTTCAGGCTGAAATACTCATACTCTTTTTCCTGTACGGTAAGGGTGGATTTTGTGCCAAGCGAATTCATAGCATTCCTCTTTATTTTTTGCTGGCTCTCTATTGCCCCAAAAAGGGTGGAACATACAAGGGGGATAAATTTTAATTTTTCTTTACTAAAAACAACCACCCTTATTAGGAAATTTAAGGCAGGTCGCCACAATTGTCCATGGAATTACCTCATTTTCGGCAATGCCTTTCCTTATTTATTTTTCTTAATGGCAAATGAACCGTGACTTCAGCCTTGGTTCAGAGAGAGGGCGTTAAGCTTTCTCCAGTTTACACCCTGGGAGGGTTCTAATGGCAAATAATTCATTTAACAAAATTCGCTACCAGAGCAGCAAAGCAATTTTTTTCTTGGGCCTGTTCCACTTTTTTATTATTTTTGTTTTCCTTTCTTTCGCCCGTTTTGGCCTGGCAAGTGAAGGCGCAATTTTACTGGTCCCAAAAGAAGCCCTCGATGATGGAGGGCTTTTTTTTATTACCGACATTCAGGGACTTTATGTCCCGGCACCGATTCTGAAAACGGACGTTTCAATGGAGGTCAACGGACTGGTTGCCCGGGTCAAGGTGATCCAAAGCTTTACGAACGCGACGGACCAGTGGGTGGAGGGAATTTATACTTATCCCCTGCCAGAAAAAGCAGCTGTAGATCGTCTGACAATGGTTATTGGTGAGCGCCGTGTCATTGGCAAAATTAAGGAAAAAGAAGAAGCCCGCAAGGCCTACGACCAAGCCAGGCGCGAGGGTAGGCGAGCTTCGCTTGTTAGCCAACAGCGTCCTAATATTTTTACCAACGAAGTCGCTAATATTGGCCCTGGGGAGACCATTATTATTGAAATTGAATATCAGGATCAGGCCCGGTTTCTTGATGGGGATTTTGAACTCAGGTTTCCCATGGTGGTTCGCCCCCGGTATATCCCGGGCAATAAACTTCCGGTTACCCCAGAGGGCGCGGGCTGGTCATTTGATACCGACCAGGTTCCGGATGCCAGCCGGATTACGCCGCCAATTTTACCCCCGGGCTATGGCAAAATTAATCCGGTTGCTATTGGAGTTTCCCTAACTCCAGGTTTTCAGGTGGCCAATCTTTCCAGCCCGTCTCACGATATAGATATTAAAACTTCGAAAAGCCATTTCGAAATTTCCCTGAAAAAAGGCGCTGTCCCGGCCGACAGTGATTTTATTCTTACGTGGTCCCCGGTGCCTGGTACAACGCCAGCAACAGGGCTGTTCAGCCAAAAGATTGATGGCGATTATTATCACCTTTTGATGGTAATCCCCCGGAAAAATGAAAATGAAGAAGGGCGCAAGATTTTACCCCGTGAGGTGATCTTTATTATTGATGTCTCCGGCTCAATGCAGGGCGAGGCCATCCGTCAGGCCAAGGCTGCACTGTTATTGGCTTTAGAGGGTCTGAAACCCCAGGACAGTTTCAATATAATTGCTTTCAACAACCTTCCTTACGATTTCTACAAGAGGGCGATTCCAGCAACCTCAGAGAATATTTTTCTGGCTAAAGAATTAGTTTCCCGGTTGGTTGCTGATGGCGGTACCGAAATGTCGGGGGCTTTGAATATTGCTTTAAACGGGGGGGTAAATCTTGAGCGTCTCCGGCAGGTCGTTTTTATGACCGACGGGGCCATAGGAAACGAAGAATTCTTGTTTCACCTAATAACCGAAAACCTGGGCGACAGCAGGTTGTTTACGGTTGGAATAGGCTCTTCCCCCAATAGTCATTTCATGCGCGAAGCCGCTGAGATGGGCAAAGGTACCTTTACCTATATTGGAAATTTGGCCGAGGTTGATGAAAAGATGACTGGCCTTTTCAGAAAACTGGAAAGCCCTGTTTTGAAGAATCTTACCGTACAGATTGCTGATTACCCTGGCGCTGAAATGTTCCCTGCAAAAATTCCTGATGTTTATGCTGGTGGACCCGTGGTTGTCAGCCTCAAAACCTCCGGGAAGCTAAAAAACGAAATCAGGGTATCTGGCGAAATGGCTGGCTCTGATTGGCTGGAATTTATTGATCCAGTGAAAAAATCCAAAGATTCAGGAATTTCCGCCCTTTGGGCGCGTGAGAAGATTCGCGACATCACCAATCAGGCAATTAAAACCGGCACCTCAGAAACGCCTGCAGTTAAACAAGCAATTGTTGAGGTGGCCTTGGCCCATCAAATGGTCAGCAAATACACTAGCCTGGTGGCCATAGACAAGGAAATTGCCCGGCGCGGTGTAGCACTTCAATCCACCCCAATCCCAACCAATCTTCCGAAAGGCATGGATGTCA
>JAZFRG010000302.1:0-3842 GCA_036445535.1 Sphingomonadales bacterium | reverse complement strand
TCGCCAACCTCCTGGAAGAACAAGAAACCGGCGAAGATCAATAAGCGCCCCACCTAAAAACCTTTGATTTTTCAGACTTTATCCCTTAGTTTCTCCCCGAAATCGGTATCCCCTCAAGAGTTGACATGATATTGTCGTATTCTTGGGCGAAATGGGGACCCCGAAAAGCCAAGGAATTTGAAATAAATGAGCATACGACCCTATAGAGATATAATCCGCCGCAAAAGCCGCCAGATCATGGTCGGCGATGTCCCGGTTGGCGGGGATGCCCCGATTACGGTGCAATCGATGACCAACACGCTGACTTCGGACCCGCGGGCGACGATTAACCAGATCCGCGCGCTGGAAGATGCTGGCGCTGATATTGTCCGGGTTTCCTGCCCCGATGAGGCCTCGACCGCGGCGATGAAGGAAATTTGTCGTGAAGCCGTGGTACCGATCGTTGCCGACATTCATTTTCATTACAAACGTGCCCTTGAGGCCGCCGATGCCGGGGCCGCTTGCCTTCGAATTAACCCCGGCAATATTGGTTCGGCTGAGCGGGTCAAAGAAGTTATCCGCGCCGCCAAGGCCAACGGTTGTTCGATGAGAATCGGTGTTAATGCCGGATCGCTAGAGCGCAACCTCCTGGAAAAATACGGCGAACCTTGCCCCGAGGCGATGGTTGAAAGCGCGCTAAACCACATCAAAATCTTGGAGGACAACGACTTTTTTGAATTCAAGATCAGCTGTAAAGCTTCTGATGTGTTCCTAGCCGTTGCCGCCTATCAGGGGCTTTCCACCGCCTGCGATTATCCGTTGCACCTGGGCATTACCGAGGCCGGGGCGCTACGCGGTGGCACCGCAAAATCCTCAATCGGCATGGGTATGCTGTTATGGTCCGGGCTTGGCGACACCATCCGGGTATCCTTGTCCGCCGATCCGGTAGAGGAAATTAAGGTTGGTTTTGAAATTTTGAAATCCTTGGGCCTGCGCCACCACGGCGTTCAGATTATTTCGTGCCCGTCCTGCGCCCGCCAGGCCTTCCAGGTCATTAAAACCGTGGAAACCCTTGAGGAAAGACTTGCCCATATTTCGACGCCGATGTCGCTGTCGATTATCGGCTGCGTGGTCAACGGTCCCGGCGAAGCCCGGGAAACCGATATCGGGCTCACCGGTGGCGGCCAGGGTAACCACATGATTTATTTGAACGGCGTTACCGATCACAAAATCAAGGACGAAAAAATCATCGATCACATTGTTGAACTGGTCGAGGCTAAGGCTGCTGAGCTCGAAGCCGAAATGGCTAAAGACAAGGCTGTCGCTTAAAGCGCCAAGGAGACCCCGATGTCCAAATTACAGCCGGTTCGTGGCACCCAGGACATAACGGGGGATGACGCCCGGCGTTTTGGCCATGTCATCGAGGCCTTTTACCGGGTTGCGGGCACTTTTGGCTTTGAGCGCATTTCGACCCCTATTTTCGAATTTACCGAAGTTTTTAAACGGCCCTTGGGCGATGCCTCCGATATCGTTTCCAAGGAAATGTATACTTTTACCGATCGAGGTGGTGAGGAAATTACCCTCAGGCCGGAATGCACAGCTAGCATTGCCCGGGCTTATCTGTCAGAGGGGATGCAGCAAAAAGGCGTTGTAAAACTCGCTGCCCACGGCCCGATGTTCCGGTATGAACGCCCGCAAAAGGGCCGTTACCGCCAGTTTCACCAACTTGATGCCGAGATTATTGGTGCCCCTGATCCACATGCGGATGTTGATATTATTGCCCTTGGCCATCAGGTTCTGGTCGATTTGGGTATTGAAAAAAGCACCAAACTGCACCTGAACACGCTTGGCGATACCGAGAGCCGACATGCTTTTAGAGGGGCCTTGGTAGACTTTCTCGAGGCAAAAAAAACCAAGCTTTCAAAAGACAGCCGGGAACGCTTAAAAACCAACCCGCTTCGGATTTTAGATTCAAAAGATCCTGGCGATCAGATGGTTTTGAACGGCGGACCAACGCTTTGGAATTTTCTAAACCAGGGCTCAAAAGATTTTTACGAAGATGTAAAAAAAGGACTGGATAATCTCGGGATAAAGTATTTTGAAAACCCCCGCCTGGTGCGTGGCCTTGATTATTATTGCCACACTGCGTTTGAGTTCATCACCGAGGAGCTTGGCGCCCAGGGCAGTGTCATTGGCGGTGGTCGCTATGATGGCCTGATCGAGATGATGGGCGGCCCGGCCACGCCCGGCACCGGTTGGGCTGGCGGCATTGAACGGCTGGCTATGCTGTTGGAAAACGCGCCCGCACTTCCGCGCCCGGTGGTCTTTGTGCCAATGACCGATAAAGCAGGCGATCTCGCTGCCAAGCTTTGTCATGATCTAAGAAGAGCCGGGATCAGCGCCGATATGGCCTATCGTGGAAATCTGAAAAAGCGTCTGCATAAGGCCAACCGCCAGAACGCCCGGGTGGCTGTCCTGATCGGCGAGGACGAACTGGCCTCCGGAAAATTGACGGTCCGCGACCTCGATACAGGTATCCAGGCTGAAATTGCCCCGGATAAACTCCTCGCCTTTCTAGAAAAGCAAAGCTAGCGACCTTTTCTCATTTCTTTTAAACTGATACTTGTAACCTTGATTTGGGAAAAACCATGATTCCTGCCGAAAAACTAGAGATGTTAATAAACCGCCACCAGGCGCTAGCCGACCAATTGGCCGACCCCGGCTCTATGGCCCAAGCCGACTTTGCCTCTGCTTCTAAGGAATATTCCGATCTCGACCCGATTGTCTTGAAAGCCAAGCGGGTTCGGGAAATAAATGCCGAGACCAAAGATATGGAAGAGCTTTTGGCGGACCCGGAGACCGAAGCGGAAATGAAAGAGCTGGCAGAGGCTGAAATTGAAGCCGGCAAGATTGAGCTCATCAACCTCGACAAGGATCTTTCAATCCTGTTGCTGCCAAAAGATGTTGCCGATGAAAAATCCGCAATTCTGGAAATCCGCGCTGGCACCGGCGGCAATGAAGCGGCGCTTTTTGCCGGGGATCTGTTGCGCATGTATCAGCGCTATGCCGAAAGCCAGGGCTGGAAGTTTGAACTGATCAGCGCCTCTTCCAGTGATGTTGGCGGTTTCAAGGAAGCCATTGTTTCGGTCACCGGCAAGGGGGTGTTTGCCAAATTAAAGTTTGAATCCGGGGTTCACCGCGTGCAGCGCGTTCCCACCACCGAATCGGGCGGGCGTATCCATACCTCTGCCGCCACCGTCGCGGTTTTGCCCGAAGCCGAGGCCATCGATATTCAAATCGATGAAGCCGATCTTCGGGTGGATATTTTCAGGGCTTCCGGCCCCGGCGGCCAGTCGGTCAACACCACCGACAGCGCGATCCGCCTGACCCACATTCCAAGTGGCCTGGTGGTTCAGCAGCAGGATGAAAAATCCCAACACAAAAACAAGGCCAAGGCGATGAAAGTGCTTAGAGCCCGGCTTTATGACCTGGAGCGTCAAAAAGCCGACGATGCACGCTCGGCAGAGCGCCGGGGTCAGATCGGCTCTGGCGATAGGTCCGAGCGCATCCGGACCTACAATTTCCCGGAACGGCGGATCACCGACCACCGCATAAATTTAACCATGCACAAGCTGGACCAGGTTTTGGAAGGTGGCGCGCTGGAAGATATAATCCAACCGCTGATCCAGGAACACCGGGCCCAGCAGTTGGCGGCGATGGAAACCTAAATGTCGCTCGTTCGCGTGGTTTTAAAAAACGCCACCACAACCCAAGAAACCATGGGTGCCCGGACCGCCCGTCTTGATGCCGAAATTTTATTGGCGCACGTTTTAGGGTCCAGCCGCGAAAACCTTCTGACCCGC
>JAZFRG010000301.1:0-3657 GCA_036445535.1 Sphingomonadales bacterium | reverse complement strand
CCCTCATTTTTGCCGTCCATTTGGCCGGTTCCCAATAGGTCACCCGGGGATCGTTTAGCCCGCCTGAGACATACTGTGCCGGGTAATCCTTGGCTTCGAAATTGTCGTAGGGGCTGTAGGAACGGATCAATTCAAACGCCGCCTTGTCGGTGATCGGATTGCCCCATTCGGGCCATTCCGGTGGGGTTAGCGGTAAATCATCATTCAGCATGGTGTTTAAAACATCAACAAAGGGAACCCCCACCAGCGCGACCCGCCACAGCGCTGGCGCCTGGTTTATGACCGCCCCCATCATCTCGCCGCCGGCGCTTCGGCCCTCAATCGAAATGTTGCCCTTGGAGGTATAACTTTCCGCAATCAGAAATTTGGCAACATCGACAAAATCATTGAAGCTGTTGGGGCGCTTATCAAGTTTGCCATCCAGATACCACTGGTAGCCCATTTCATCCCCGCCCCGAACGTGAGCAATGGCATAAACAAAGCCCCGGTCGACCAGGTTAAAAGCGTTCGGGGTAAAGCCCGCCGGCATGCCAAACCCGTAGGCCCCATAAGCGTAAAGATGTAAGGGGTTTTTACCCTCGGGTTTAAATCCTTTTTTATACAAAAGCGTTACCGGAACCTTTACACCGTCACGGGCCGGGGCCATCAGGCGGATCGTCTCGTAAGCGCTTTTGTCATAGCCGGAGGGAATTTCCTTAACCTTCCTGGTAATCAGTTCACGGGGCTCGACCTTATAATCAAAGACGGTATCGGGCGTGATCATGGATTCGTAATCAATCCGGATGGTCTCGGTGTCAAATTCGGGGTTATTGCCCAAACCAGCAACGTAAACACTTTCAGGAAATTTAATGAAATGCTCATCACCAGTATAATTTCGGATTCTGATCTGGTCTATCCCGCCTACCCGTTGCTGGATGCTAAGGAAATCCTTAAAAGCTGTCAGGCCACGGATGTAATCGCGCTCGCCACCGGCAATAACCTCGGTCCAGTTTGCCTCAACGGGCGAAGTTTCAGGGGCACTAACGACCCGAAAATTGACGTGGGTGTCATTGGTACGGATGTAAAAATTGCCGTTGGCGTGATCCAGATAATATTCATGACCCTCGCGGCGCCTGGCAACAAGGGTCAATTCGCCCCCATCTTGGCTTGCCGGAAAGACATGACTTTCAGAAGTAACTTGAGTGCCGGCATTGATAACAATGAATTCGCGGCTCTGGGTTTTATAAACACCCAAGAAAAAGCCCGGGTCCTTTTCTACGAAAATAACCACATCCTGATCAACCGGGGTGCCTATTTTATGGCGCCGGATTTCATGGGGCCGCCAGTGCTCATCGACCACCGTATAGAACAAATACCTGCCATCCGCCGACCAGACCGCCTGATCAATGGTTTCAGTTATTTCTTCGGCAAAGATTTCCCCGTTCTCAAGGTTTTTGATCCGGTAAGTAAAACGCTCGGCCCCGCTATTATCCTCTGACCAAGCCATCAATTTGTGGTCGGGGCTCATGGAAATCCCGCCCACCCGATAATAGTCATGGCCCTTTGCCCGGGCGTTCTCATCGAGGATTATTTCTTCGTCGCCGGCGTCCAGACCGGTCCTGAACCAGACCCTGTACTGGGTGCCTTCGGCAAAACGCCAACTATAGTAAAAATCACCGTCTTTTACCGGAACGCCTTGGTCTTTTTCGGCAATCCGGCCCTTCATTTCCCTATAAAGCGTTTTGGTTAAACCCTTTAAGGGCGCCATTACACTTTCGGTGTAAGCATTCTCGGCCTTGAGGTAAGCCAGAACATCCTTATCATCCACCTTGGGAAAAGCCCGGTCATAAAGCCAGTTGTAGGGATCGTTTAACGTAAAGCCATGATGGCTGAAACTGTGGTCTTTGCGCTTGGCTAAGGGAGGTTTTGATTTGCTCATGTTTTCAAACGTTTCCGGTTTTTTGGAATCTGCCTTGCCCAAGGTCCGCCCTTGTTTTAAGACTTTAACTCTTAAGCGACCCAAGGTTTAAAACAGTTTACCAAGCTTAAAAAGCAAAAAGGAAATTTACCATGCCCCTCGCAACCATTGAAGGCCGCCTTGAGGCCTTAAGGAAAGAACTGGCTGCCCGAAACCTCGATGGTTTTGTCGTGCCAATTATTGATGAGCATGCCAGCGAATACGTCTCTGATTACGCCCAGCGCCTGGCGTGGATTTCAAATTTTAAAGGCTCGGCCGGAACCGGCGTTGTCATGACCAAAAAAGCCGCTGTTTTTGTCGATGGCCGCTACACCATCCAGGTCCGCCAGCAAGTCGATGAGGCGCTTTTTGAATATTGCCACCTGATGGAAAACCCGCCCGTGAAATGGTTGAAGGACAACGTTAAAGAAGGTCAAAAAATCGGCTACGATCCCTTTTTACACACCATTGGCTGGGTCAAGGCGGCGCGTAAGGACCTGGAGGCCCGCGGCGCTGAACTTGTTGCCACCGACAACCCCATCGATGCCGCCTGGGACGATCAACCAGCTGAGCCCAACACCCCGGTAACCTCGCAGAACGTGAAATATGCCGGTGCCAGTCATCAGGACAAACGCGCTGAGATCGCAAAAGCGATTAAAGCCAAGGATGCAGAGGCCGCCATTATTACCCAATTGGACAGCATCGCATGGCTGTTCAATATAAGGAGCGCGGATGTTGCCCGGACCCCGGTGTCGCTTGCCTTTGCAATTATTAAAGACGATGGACATGCCACCCTTTATCTGGATGACAGCAAGGTAAATAGTGATTTGAAAGCCCACCTTGGCAATGAAATAGGCATTTCCGCTAAAGCTGAATTTCTGGACGGGGTTAGGGCCCTGGGGAAATCCGGCAAAATTGTACTGGCCGACCCAAACACCGCCTCCTCGGCAATTTTTGATGCTCTTGAAGAAGTCGGTGCCAAGGTTGTCCATGGCATGGATCCGGTTTCGCTGCCAAAATCTACCAAGAATAATGCCGAATTGAATGGCACCAGGGCAGCTCATATCAGGGACGGTGCGGCGGTCGCCAAATTCCTCCACTGGTTTTCCATTGAGGCCCCCAAAGGCGGCCTCGATGAAATGGCGGCGGAGCGGAAAATCCGCGAATTTCGTGAGGCTAATAATGATCTTTTAGATTTAAGCTTTGATACCATTTCCGCGGCCGGCCCCAACGGCGCGCTGTGCCATTATAAATTAACTCCTGAAACCAACCTGCCAGTTTTACTTAACTCGGTATTCCTGATCGATAGCGGCGGCCAGTACATTGATGGCACCACCGATATCACCCGGACCGTAGCGGTTGGCGATCCCGGTGATGAGGCCAAAGACCGTTTCACGCGCGTACTTAAGGGCCACATTGCGCTGGCCACCGCAAAATTCCCCAAAGGCACCACCGGGACCGAGCTCGATAGTTTTGCCCGCCGCCCGCTTTGGGATGCCGGGTATGACTATGATCACGGCACCGGCCACGGGGTTGGGGTTTTTCTTGCGGTCCACGAAGGCCCGGGGCGGATTTCCAAGGCGCTGAACCCGATCGCGCTGGTGCCGGGGATGATTTATTCCAATGAACCTGGTTACTACAAGGCCGGCAAATACGGCATACGGATCGAAAATCTGGTGATAGTGCGCGAAGAAAAATTGTCTGATGAGCAGGAAATGATG
>JAZFRG010000300.1:0-4615 GCA_036445535.1 Sphingomonadales bacterium | reverse complement strand
CGGCGATTGTGATGGCGCTTGGTTTTATAGGATACCAACAGCTTTTTTAACCTACGCAGCAAATAGTATCGCCAACGGGGAAAACCTATCTGGAAAAATCCATTGCGGTCTTGACCTTTGCCGACTTGTCTGAAGCTGGCGACCAGGAATATTTCGGCGACGGGGTGGCCGAGGAAATTTTAAACCTATTGGCCCAGCTCGATGATCTTCGGGTGACCTCAAGAAGCTCTTCGTTTTCCCTCAAGGGCCAAAACCTTGATATCCCGACGATGGGCCGAAAGCTGGGCGTAAACCATGTGCTGGAGGGCAGTATTCGCCGCGACGGCAACCGGGTCAGGATTACCGCCCAGTTGATCGAAGTCGAAACCGATGCGCATTTGTGGTCGGAAACCTTTGACCGCGAGGTCATGGATATTTTTGCGGTCCAGGACGAAATTGCCATGGCCATCGTCGAGGCTTTGAAAATTGAATTTTCAGGGCCAACCATGGATATGGTCTCGACCGCCAGTTCCAGTATCGATGCTTATGATCTTTATCTTCTGGGCCGCCACAACATGGCGCGCCGGACCAAGGCTGATCTGGAAGCGGCGCGGACTTATTTTGAGCGGGCGATAGAGGCCGACCCGGCCTTTGCACCGGCCCACGCTGGGCTGGCCCAAAGCCTCATTCTCCTGACCGACCGTCATTACGGCGATTTAATAACCGACGAAATCTCGACTTTGGCTATTCCCGAACTTGAAACCGCGCTTGCGCTCGACCCCGACCTTGCCGAGGTTTACGGCGTTTACGGGCTTTATTACCTGACAATTGTGGATTTCCCTAAAGGCCAAAAGGCGCTAGAGAAGGCCATCCAGCTAAATCCAAACTATGCCGAGGCCTGGACCTGGGTAAGCTCGATTTATTCCGGGACTTTCCAGTTCGAAAAGGCCACTGAAGCCTTAGAAAAGGGTTACATGCTTGATCCCCTGAGTTTGCTAGGGCGTAACAATTACGTCGGATTTAAAGCCTATACAGGCGCCCTGGAGGAAGCTGAGGAAATTTCCCGAAGCCTTATCCAGGACTACCCTAACCATCCCTTTGGCTACACCTCGCTGGCGTCCATTTACCGGCAACAAGGGCGGCTGGCAGAGGCACTGGAACAGGACCTAATAGGCCTTGAAAAGGACCCAGAGTTAGGGGGCAACAAAAACAGTATTGATGAAACCTTGGCCGACCTTAAATCAATTGAACTATCAAACCTGGCCGTGGGCTTTGCCGGCCCCTTGGTTTCGATTGCCGCCGGGGGCGGGGGTGAAGTGCTTGAAAGCTGGTTGGCAGCTTCCCCTGTGGACGGACGCCAAACGGTAGAGCAGATCGGGGTCGCTAACCTTATGATGATTTTCGGGGATCAAGCGGAGGCCTTTCGGTTGCTTGATGCCATTTTTGGGTCGGGATATAACGCCAAATCAGCTATTCTTGACCCAACCATGGAGGGCCTGGGAACAACGGCATATGCCTGGCTTTTGCGGGAACGCGGTGACCACCAGGCTTTTGATGCCATGGTGGCTATTATCAGAGCCCGCCTGGAACTGTTTCTAGACGGCGGGTCGTATCCCGATTTCTGGTACGGGTATGTTCGGCTTTTAGTCCTGGAGGGCAAAAACGATGAGGCCATTGAGGAACTCTCAAAACTCGTCGATAGTGGTTTTCGCGCCTGGTATACCGAAATAGATTTTGTCACCGAAGCCCTGCACGATGACCCCCGGTTCAAGGAAATTATTGCCCGCCTCGATGCGGCGGTCGAGATTGAACGCCAAAAGGCCTTTGCCGCGCTTGGTGATTAAGGTCTATTCCCTAAGCGGCTTGCCGCCGGTTTCTTTGATCGAAAGCACGGCAATTAAGCTAATCACTGCTAATCCCATTAGATAATAAACCGGCGCGAAATCATCCGATGTCCTATTCACCAGATAAGTGGCTACCAGCGGCGTGGTGCCGCCAAAAATAGATAAGCAGATGTTATAGCCAATGGACAGGACACTAACCCTGACATTCCTGGGCAGGATTTCCACCATCGTCACCGGGTTGGCGGCAAAAACCCAGCTAAAGAGAACTGCAAACCCGACCTGGCCGAGGATGATCATGGTCAAATCGGTGTGGTGCATAAACCAGAACAGCGGCCAGGAAAGCACGATGATCCCGAGAGCGCCTGACAGCAGCACCGGCTTTCGGCCAATCTTGTCGCTCGCCATGGCGAACGGGATGGGGAGGATGGTCATCAGGACAAGACAAAAGGTGTTGATGTCCATGGCATTTGCGGTCGAGACGTGCATCCGGTCGGTCAGAAACGAGATCGCGTAAACGAACATCAGGTAAAAGCCGACATTGACCGATAAGGCCAGGCCCATAACCCGGAGCATATCGCGCCAATGGTCGCGAAAGGCAGAAATGACAGGCGATTTTTCTGGTTTTTTGAAGTCCTTGGGCTTCACCGGTTCTTCGATGTGGCGGCGCAGGATATAAGCGACAATCGCAATCAGCGCGCCGCTCAGGAAAGGCAGCCGCCAGCCCCAGGAATGTAAGGCATCGGCATCCATGAAATTGGTAAGGAGGGTCGCAACGCCAGAGCCTAAAAGAAAGCCACCAGCAGCACCAGAGACAATCCAGCTGGAATAAAAAGCCCGTTTATCTCTAGGCGCATTTTCTACAACAAAAGTGGCCGATCCGGTATATTCGCCGCCCACCGATAGTCCTTGGGCAATTCTTAAAACCACCAAAAGAACCGCGGCAAGAGGCCCGATCACCGCTTCGGTGGGAAGTAATCCGATTGAAACTGTGGAAAACCCCATTAAGGAGACCGAGAGGATCAGGACCTTTTTGCGGCCAAGCTTGTCGCCAATGTGGCCAAAAATCATGCCGCCCAGGGGCCGCGATAAATAACCGGCGGCAAACACCCCGTAAGTGGTCATGATTGAGGCAAAGTGGTCATCGGAGGGGAAGAAAAGCGTGGCAATAATCGGGGCCATATAGGCGTAGGTGGCAAAGTCGTACCACTCCATGACATTGCCGGCAGCGCCTGCAAAGGCGGTTTTTCTAACACTTTGAAGTTTTGACATAATTACCCCTGAATTATCTTATGGCCAAAAATAACCCCGATGCAATCAAAAGCAGGCCACTGAACTGCGGCCAGCGGCGGGGCAGGGGCAGGATTTTTTCCAGCAGTACAAAAATCGCCAATGCCGCCACCCACAAAAGGTTCATGACCCCGCCGACAAATAAAAGCATCATCAGCCCCCAGCAGCAGCCAACGCAATAACTGCCGTGAACTAAGCCCATTTTAAAGCCCCCGGAGGTCCCTGGTTGCCAGTGTTTTGAGATAAACATCACCGGATGCTGGCAAAACTTGAGGCAGGTTTTTTTCAGGGGGCTTACTTGATACAATCCAGCCAGGATTAAAAATCCGCCCAAAATCAAGGGCTCTGAACCTTCCAGCGCCGAGTTTACAACCCCCATAACCTGGAAGAAAATCTGCAGGAACGCCGCCCAGGCGCTGAATACTGTCCAAATCACGAAGTACCCCAAAATAAACACTGGAAGTGGGGCAAGGTTGCCGCCATCGGTTTTTGTCTTCTTAACCGCGCCTGAGTAAAATAAAATCATCGGAAGGGCCGAGGGCATCATCATTGCCACCATCATAATGACCCACATAAGAAACTTTGCCAGGTAGTTAGGGAGGGAGAAAATTTCACCGCCCACTGCCCCGGCTGGCGGCATTTCCCAAAAGAACAGCCAGACCCAGCTAAGGCCAACCAGGGCAAAAAGGCCGAAAAGAACATAAAAGCGCTCTTCGCGAAAAAGGTTAACCAGCGAAAGGGTTTTTGTTCGCACGATCTGGGCTTACCCGATAACACCTTTCCCGTTCATGTGAAGCATACAGAACTGGCCGTAGGTGTTCTTGAGGTCGAGCTTGATATCACCGTCTGATTTGCATTCCCCCTGGCCAACTTCGGCAATCCTGTATTCGAAGCCGTTCGGGAGGTCAATCCGGACCCGGTGTTCTACGCCGCTGACATCATCCAGGATCGGGCGGCCCTTTAGGGGGCCAATGCCCTCGATAAAAATATCGGAAACCCGTTTGTCGATATCAATTTCGACCTCCATTTTAGTAAAAACCGGATCCAGAACCTCACTACAGGTACTGTTAAAGACAAAGAAATGGGTGGCAAAGGGCTCGGTGTCTTTGCCCGTCAAAATGTTTACCATGGCTTCACGTTGCTCGGGGCTAGCACTTTCATCAACGATAAATTGTTGGGTGCCATTTCCCTCGGCAATCGGACCCGGCCAATGGACCAAAAGCCCCCATTTTACCCGGCTCAAGTCGACTTCGCCGTAGTGTCCTTCTTCGATAATCCCGGCAACAAAGGCTTCACAAAAGCCGTGGCTAGGCTCAGGCCAGCTAAATTGGCACGGGCAGGCATAGGTGCAGTTGCAGTTGGTGTATTCAGGCCCTTTGATCATCCATGGTGTCATAATTTCCCCCTTATTAAATTGACAAGGAAAATTATAAGGAAAAAGACCGGTTTTTCAATTAATCTTTCTTTTCACCCTGTTCGGAGCGCCAAACCACCCACGAATATAC
>JAZFRG010000299.1:0-7083 GCA_036445535.1 Sphingomonadales bacterium | reverse complement strand
GGCCCCAGTTTCATTTTATAGGTGGCATCTTCTTTTAGAGGTTTCTTACCAAGCCAGAATACTTTGCCCTTGAAAACATCGGTTTCAATGGGTGGCGTATCGACGTGGCTAACAATATCACCGCGCTCAACAAAAAGCTGATCACTAAGGGTAATTCCGATTGAATGCCCGGCGTGGGCCTCTTTGGGGGCTTCGGTTACACTCCAGGCTTCAATGGTTTTGATGGTGGAGCGCTTGTTGGAGGGTGAGAACAGAATTTCATCGCCCACCTTTAAGGTGCCAGCCTCAATCCGCCCGGCAAGAATGCGCCGGTCATCAAATTTGTAAACATCCTGGATTGGAAACCTGAGCGCCTGATCCGGAGCAGCGGCCTGAACTATAAAATTGTCCAGGGCTTCCAAGACGGTTGGGCCTTCATACCATTCCATATTTTTTAAAGGGTTAACAATATTATCGCCCTCACGGGCAGAAACAGGCACGAAAAAGGTCGCCTCTACGCCAATGCTTTTCAGGTAGTCGTCGCATTCATCCCGAACCTCTTGGTAACGGTCCTGGTTAAACTTGACCTTGTCCATTTTATTAATGGCAACGGCGACTTGCTTGACCCCAAGTAGGTGCAAAAGGTAACCGTGGCGCCGGGATTGCTCTTGAACCCCTTCATCGGCATCAATAACCAGAAGCGCGGCCTCACTGGCAGCGGCCCCGGTGACCATGTTTTTTAAGAATTCCTTGTGGCCCGGGGCATCGATAATTACATAATCCCGTTTTTTTGACTTGAACCAGATTTGACTGGTATCAATGGTAATGCCTTGATCGCGTTCGGCCTGAAGGGCATCCATAAGGAATGCCCATTCAAACGGCATACCGCGCTTTTCGCACATCGCTTTGATCGCTTCAAACTTACCATCGGGCAAAGAATCTGTGTCATGGAAAAGCCGCCCGACCAGGGTCGACTTGCCGTGGTCGACATGACCAACAATAACGATATGAAGCTTTTCTCTGAAATCCGTCATTTTGCCAAATTCCCTTAAAGGTATCCGTCTGCGCGGAGACGCTCAAAAGCGTCCTCAGCTTCATGATCCATGGCCCGGCCCGAGCGCTCGGCAATTTTGGTGGTTTCCAGTTCCTTGATAATCTCAGAAATTGTAGTGGCCGTGCTTTCCACCGGGTGGGTAATGTCCTGATCACCCAGAGAGCGATACCTTTTGCCGTCCTTGGCAAAATAGAGCGGGATTACAGGAATGCCCTCGCGCTGGGTATAAAGCCAGATGTCTTTTTCGGTCCAATGAAGAAGCGGGTGAACGCGAACGTGACAGCCGGGAGGGAACTCAGCATTAAACTGGTCCCAAAATTCCGGCGGTTGATCAGAGGCATTCCAGTTCCCGGTGGTCCCCCTGGGGCTGAAAACGCGCTCTTTGGCACGGGTGCCTTCTTCATCGCGGCGGATGCCCGCGATCAGGCCAGTAAACTGGTGTTTTTTAACAAGGTTTTTTAAACCTTCTGTTTTCCGGGCCGCTGAGCGCGTAGCGGGCGGCAGGGTGGGATCAATTTCTTCGATCGGGGGACATTCACCGGTGACCATTTTTAAATTCCATTCTTCGGAATAACGGTCGCGAAAGTCATACATTTCCTTAAATTTTTTGCCAGTATCAACATGGACACAGGGAAAAGGAACGGTGCCGAAAAAGGCCTTTTGGCACAGCCACAACATAACGTTGGAATCCTTTCCCAAAGACCACAAAAGGCCTAGCTTTTCAAACGAATGAAAGGCTTCCCTTAAAATGTAGATACTTTTGCTTTCCAGCGCATCAAGGTGCGACATAAACTGTTCCTGATAATAAATATATGGCCCTTCAAAAGGCCAGCGAGACTTAGCCTTTGAGGCTTTCCCCTGTCAATGATTTTGTCCAGTTTTTTAAGGAGTTAGAGTTCGTTCAAGCCCTAAAGCGTCCAGCGTTCGAACTCTCCTTCTAGGTGCAAGTCCCGCCATTGGCCTTTAACGTCTGCAATAAGCCCGCCTGGTTTCAGGATACCCCTGAAATCATCCACTGTCATGGTCGCATAGGAGGTGTGGGCAACAATACCCAAAACACAATCGTATTTTTCGCCCACCGGCTCCAACGCCGAAACCAAATCAAGTCCGTATTCCCTTTTTACTTCTTCGGGGTCTGCCTCAGCATCATGAACGTCAACTTTAAAAGAAGCCCCTTGCAGGCCTTTGATAATATCTACCGCCTTGGAATTTCTTAAGTCAGGAACGTTTTCCTTGAATGTCAGGCCCAGCGCTAAAACCCGGTCCCCCATTTTCAATTTCCTGGAAACCTTTCCACCAATGTAAGCGACCATCGATTCGTTGATCTTCCGCCCGGCTAAAATCATTTCCGGATCAACCCTGCCCCGTTCAGCAAAATAGGCCAAATAATGCGGATCCACCCCAATGCAATGGCCGCCAACCAACCCTGGTTTAAAATTCAGGAAATTCCACTTGGTCCCGGCGGCTTCCAGAACATCATAAATGGAAATGCCCGACTGGTTAAAAATCAATGCTGCCTCGTTGATAAAAGCAATATTGATGTCGCGCTGGGCATTCTCGATCACTTTAGCTGCCTCTGCGGTTTTAATGCTGGCGGCCTTGAAAACTCCGGCGGTTACGGCACCGTACATATTTGCCAAAAGTTCAGTAACTTCCGGAGTTTGCCCGGCGATAACCTTTGGAATGCTGGAGATTGTGTGTTCCCTGTCACCAGGGTTAATGCGTTCAGGCGAATAGCCCAGGAAAAAATCCTTACCCGCTTTCAACCCCGAACCCTCTTCCAGGGCTGGGCCACACACTTCCTCAGTAACGCCCGGGTAAACAGTACTTTCCAAAACCACAACCGCGCCCTTTGAAAGATACGGGGCTGCCGACCTTGAGGCTGAAACAACCGGACTTAAATCTGGTTGATTATTTTTATCAA
Organism: Sphingomonadales bacterium; assembly: GCA_036445535.1. Classification (GTDB taxonomy): domain Bacteria; phylum Pseudomonadota; class Alphaproteobacteria; order Sphingomonadales; family SMXR01; genus SMXR01. Next base: position 4,126 of record JAZFRG010000299.1, on the reverse strand, counting down.
TCGGGGTTGGAGTGGTGATTATAAAAACATCCACACCTTCCATAATATCAGGTTCATCGGAAACCCTTAGGGTGCTTTTTGCCATTTCATCATCGGAAATCTCATTGGTCCAGTCATGACCCCCTTGCAGGTCTTTAATCCGGGTTTTATCAATATCAAAGCCGACCACGGAGAATTTTTCGGCCAAGGCTACCGCCAACGGCAGGCCGACATAGCCTAATCCCACAACCGCAATCTTTTCTGGTCTCTTTCGCAAATTTCCCCCTAAAAGAAGCCCCAAAATGAGGCCTTTATACAGTTTATCCAAATAATCAGGCCCTGTTAACCTGAATTCGTTAAACTTTGCTGAAAACTGAAGAAAACTGGAGCGGGCGAAGGGACTCGAACCCTCATCTAAAGCTTGGGAAGCTTTCGTTCTACCCTTGAACTACGCCCGCATGTTCAGGCGAAGGTATTCCAAGGAAATCCACCCGCTGTCAAGCACCAAAGAGGGGCAACGGCGAAACCCCTTCGTGTTCCAAAAGCCAGGCTTTGCGTTTAAGCCCACCAGCATAACCGGTAAGCGTACCGTCCTTGCCAATAACCCGGTGGCAGGGAACCGCAATTGAAACGGGGTTTTGGCCATTGGCCCAGCCGACCGCCCGCGAAGCATTTGGATTGCCAAGGGCTTTTGCCAGATCGCCATAACAGCGGGTTTCCCCGGCAGGGATTTCTAAAAGCAGTTGCCAGACACGGCGTTGAAAAGAGGTTCCTCCCATATCAAGTGACATATCTTTAAAAGCCTTATCATTTCCGGCAAAATAAGCTTCGAAAGCTGCCCGGTAAGGATTGTTCTTTTCCCCTTTTGAGTATTCGAGGACCTCGCCGGAGGCGGCCTTTTTATAACTGGCGGCTTTTAATCCCTTTTCGGTCCAAACCAGCGTCAAGGGGCCGATCGGGGTATCCAACATATCGAAAAATAATTCCTGTTTCATTTTTGATCCTTATTTTTTTGGTGGGTTTCCCGGAATTTGGTCGGGGTCATGCCGAATTCATTTTTAAAAGCATCGTTAAAACGCCGGATACTGCTGTAACCGGATAAAAAGGCTACCCGCGAAATTGGCGTGGTTTCCTGGGTTAACATCTGGCGGGCTAGGTTAAGTCTACGTTCCTGTAAAAGGGCTTTTGGTGAGACCCCCAGATGGTCATGAAAAAGGCGCCGCAGGTGGCGTTCACCCATGCCGCAGCTTGAAGCCAGGTTTGCAATCGTCAGGCCATCCCCGGTCTGCTGACTCAAAACCTTTAAAGCCCGTGATACGGTTGCCCCGGTGCCTTTCCATGCAGGCGAACCCGGCGCGGTTTCAGGTCGGCACCTTTTGCAGGCCCTAAACCCCTTAGCCTCGGCTTCCTCTCGGGTAAGCGCAAAATCACAATTATGCTGGTGGGGCTTTCGTGCGGGACAAATGGAACGGCAAAAAATTCCAGTGGTCTTTACGCATACGAAAAACTTGCCGTCAAAGGCTGGATCCCGCTCAAGCAGGGCTTTATAAAAAATATCATTCGACACGTTCATGACTGTTTATTAGCTTGTTTCTGCTAAAAAGTCTGGCCAAAAACGGCTGTAGATTTTAGATTTTTTGAAACACCACCGAAAAATTGTTGGCGGGCATGGGAACGACTTTAAAAAGTTTTAGACCGTTTAACCCCGCCTCAGCCTCAACATCCTCAAGGTTTCTAAGGCCCCAATCGGGGTCAGTTTTTTTCAACATGGCATTAAATTCCACATTGGAAGGGGCGGTGTGCTTGCCGCCCATCATGAAGGCCCCGTATAAATAAAGAACCCCGCCCAAATCCAAAATACGTCCCGCTGCGGCCAGCAACCCCTGCCCCGCTTTCCACGGTGAAACGTGGATCATGTTCACGCAAACCATTCCGGTAATCGGGGCGGGAAGTTCAAGCTTCTCAACAGGCCAAGTTTTCGCGACGGAATCCAAAGCCATTGGCGCTAAAAGATTGGGGGAGGATTTAACCTTATGCCAAGCCCGAATACTTCCAACCTTGTCTTCGGCCGGGTCTGTTGCTAGCCAAAAATTGTCGGAAAATTCAGGGGCAAACATAACCGAATGTTCTCCGCTCCCGGCAGCCACCTCAAGGATGGTTCCGCTCGAAGGCAGGCAAGATTTCAAAACCTCGAGAATAGGCGCGGCATTGCGTTGAGCGCTGGGCGAAAATTGCCGCCCATCCTCACTCCGCTCGAAGGGAAAACATTTGTAGGGGTTATTTTTATCCAAAGTCATTCTACAGGGACCATTTCCAGGGGAACAGCTTCGTTCAAAAGTAATTTTAATTTTTTCCTGTCGCCACGGTAAAACGCTTCCTTGATTTGGCGAACCTGTTCTTTCATTAACCGCTCCAGGGCATTTTTAGGGTGGGCATTTAAAACATAATCGAAATTTTCCAGGATCGCCTCATTATTTTTTTTGGGTTTAATTTTTAAAAGAGCCCGGATATAGGCCGCACGAATAGCTATATTATCAGGCTTTGCTTCAAGGGCGCGCTTAAAATATTCCCAAGCCAATTTTCTCTTGGCCCCAAAAATTAGACGCCCTGCAATAGAACCCGCCTCGGCAAGGGTTTCAGCATGCCAACTACCCATGGCCCCCAGCGCCCAGGACTGGTTGGGATCAATTTCAATCGCCCTCAAAAAAAGCCGTTCTGATTCTTTACCGTCTCCTATGCTGCGTTCATAGCGCCCACGTAACCCAATTAAAATTCCCCGACCAACTAGCACCTCGACATTCTCTGGATCTATTTTTTCTGCCTTGTCAGAATCTTCAATAGCCCGGTTCAGGGCAGACAATCTTTTTTCGGGATCATAAATATACTGGACCAAAACCAACTGAGCCTGAATACCAATGGTTAACCCCTCAAGGGTTCCTAGCGAACGACCGGCTTCGACAGCCCTTTCAAATTGACCGCTATCATAAAAGTCCTGAACGTCTTCCAGGGTTTGGGAGAAGGCTGGAAACGGCCCCAATAAAAAGACCAAAAGAACCGCAAATTTTTTCAAAATTGTCGCCTTTTCTATCGAGGGTTTATTTACTTTGTGACTTTATAAATCAGTTCACACATTTCTTTATTGCCGAAGAGCTTAATAAAGGTTCCCATTCTAGGCCCCTGCGGCTGACCAAAAAGAATCTCATAAAGGGCTTTGAACCAGTCCCGGAGATTTTCGTAATTATATTTTTTTCCAATATCAAAAACCAAAGTTTGGTATTCGTCTGAAGGCAAATCTTCGGACATTTTCTCCAGGCCCGCCGCCAACTCCATAAGCGCTTGCTTTTCTTGCTCAGTGGGGGCCCGCATTTTTTTAGTCGGGGCAATAAAATCTTTGTAATAATGAACCGCAAATTCCAAAAGATTATCCAGTTCTGGATGGGTTTTGGCGCTGGCCCCGGGAATGTAGCGGGCAATAAATCGCCACAGCAGATCTTTGTCGCTGGTCTGGGCAGTGCCCACTAGATTAATAAGAAGCCCGAAGGTAATTGGCATTTCGTATTCCGGAACCTTGCCGCCATGGATATGATAAAGCGGATTTTCCAACCTCTGGGCTTCATCTTGATCCGCATACTTGGAAAGAAATGTAAAATATTCGTCGGCTGCCTTTGGGATAACGTCAAAAAACAAACGTTTTGCTCGGGTCGGGTTCTGGTACATATAAAGCGAAAGACTATCCGGGGAAGCATAACGGAGCCATTCATCCAGGGTTATGCCATTGCCTTTCGATTTCGATATCTTCTCACCGTTTTCATCGAGAAAAAGCTCAAAAATAAAACCTTCCGGAGGCGAGGTTCCCAAAATCCGGCAAATAATATTCGAAAGTTTGACCGATTCCATCAAATCCTTGCCGGACATTTCATAATCAACTTTCAGCGCATACCAGCGCATCGCCCAATCGACCTTCCATTGCAGTTTGCAAGTGCCGCCTTTAACTGAAACAGTTTGTTCCTCACCTTCGCTGTCCTCAAAGGTAATAGTTCCGGTGCTGGCATTGTGCGCTTTTAGCGGGACCTGAAGCACAACCCCGGTTTTTGGGCAAATTGGCAAAAACGGGCTATAGGTTCCCCGGCGTTCTTCCCCAAGGGTG
>JAZFRG010000298.1:0-9035 GCA_036445535.1 Sphingomonadales bacterium | reverse complement strand
ACGGGGTAAACATTATGAAATTTCGTCCATTACATGACCGGGTTCTGGTTCGGCGTGTCGAAAACGAAGAAAAAACCGCTGGCGGGATTATCATTCCCGACACCGCACAGGAAAAACCCAGCCAGGGCGAGGTTCTTGCCGTAGGCTCAGGCACCAAAAGTGAAGACGGGAAAGTCACACCTTTGGATGTCAAAAAGGGTGATCGTATCCTGTTCGGCCAGTGGTCTGGTTCTGAAGTCAAGGTTGACGGTGAAGAGCTGTTGATCATGAAAGAATCCGATATTCTCGGAATCCTCAGTTAGTCATTTAGAAAATATTAGAAAAAAAGGAAAAATATTATGTCAGCCAAGGAAGTAAAGTTTCACGCCGATGCCCGCGAACGCATGATGCGGGGTGTGGATATTCTTGCCAACGCCGTCAGGGTAACTTTGGGGCCTAAAGGCCGCAACGTGGTTTTGGAAAAATCATACGGCGCGCCCCGAATCACCAAAGACGGTGTTACTGTTGCCAAGGAAATCGAACTAAAAGATCCGTTTGAAAACATGGGTGCCCAGATGGTGCGCGAAGTCGCCTCCAAGACTGCTGATGAAGCTGGGGATGGCACAACAACCGCCACCCTTCTGGCTCAGGCGATTGTCAAAGAAGGCCTGAAATCGGTTGCTGCTGGTATGAACCCCATGGATCTGAAACGGGGTGTTGATCTTGGCGTTGCCGAAGTTGTCAAAGCTTTGAAAAAGGCTTCGAAGCCGGTTCCCGGTTCTGAAGAGATCGCCCAGGTCGGCACTATTTCCGCTAATGGCGAAGAAGCGATCGGTAAAATGATTGCCGAAGCCATGGAAAAAGTTGGCAAAGAAGGTGTTATCACCGTCGAAGAAGCCAAAAGCCTTGATTCAGAACTTGATGTCGTTGAAGGCATGCAGTTCGATCGTGGCTACCTTTCCCCTTACTTCATCACCAACGCAGAAAAAATGACGGTTGATCTGGAAGACCCCTACATTCTTTTGAATGAAGGCAAGCTTTCCAACCTGCAACCGTTGCTTCCGCTTCTTGAAGCTGTTGTTCAATCTTCCCGTCCGCTCCTGATTATTGCTGAGGATATTGAGGGCGAAGCGCTGGCAACCTTGGTGGTCAACAAACTCCGTGGTGGCCTGAAGGTTGCTGCTGTAAAAGCCCCGGGCTTTGGCGATAGACGGAAAGCCATGCTGGAAGATATTGCCATGTTAACAGGTGGTGAAGTTATTTCCGAGGATCTGGGCATCAAGCTCGAGAGCGTCACTATTGAGATGCTTGGCACCGCCAAAAAAGTGAACATTAATAAAGATGATACCACCATTGTTGATGGTGCCGGCAAAGTCGAGGATATCAAGGCCCGCTGCGACCAGATCCGTGCCCAGGCTGAGACCACGACGTCGGATTACGACAAGGAAAAACTGCAAGAGCGTTTGGCAAAATTGTCTGGTGGTGTTGCTGTTATCCGCGTTGGTGGGGCTACCGAGATTGAAGTGAAAGAGCGAAACGACCGTGTTGATGATGCGCTTCATGCGACCCGCGCGGCCGTTGAAGAAGGCATTGTTGCTGGCGGTGGGGTTGCTCTTTTCTATGCCACGCGCTCCTTGGATAAGCTCAAGGGTGCCAACCCAGACCAAAATCGAGGTATAGCCATAATCAAAAAGGCTCTTGAAGCGCCGGTTCGTCAAATTGCCGAAAACTCAGGTGTTGATGGCGCAATTGTTATTGGCAAGCTACTTGAAAGCAAGGACAATAATCTTGGGTATGATGCTTCCAAACAAGGCTTTGAAGGTTTGGAAGACCTGGTTAAAGCTGGCATTATTGACCCAACCAAAGTTGTCAGAACCGCGTTGCAGGATGCAGCTTCCGTTGCTGGTCTTTTAATCACCACCGAGGCCATGGTTGCCGAAATCCCGGTTGAGGATAAAGGCGCCCCAGGCGGCGGCATGCCCGACATGGGTGGCATGGGCGGAATGGGTGGCATGGGCTTTTAAGTCTCACCCACAAAGATTTACAAAAGGCCGGGTTTTTCCCGGCCTTTTTTTATCTCAGGACCCCAAAAACCTGTGTCACTTTTTGGCCACAAAAAATCGAAAGGGAGCCGCTAAAATAGCCAGATAAAAAAAATCAGCTTGAAGCACAAAAAGAAAGAGGTTAAGGAGCCCCCAAATGAGAAAGTGGAAAAAATTTAGATGAATTTTTTAAAGATTAGTGCAGGGGCACTTCTTTTTACCGCGGTGGCTTTTCCGGCCGTTGCTGACGATAAAATTTCCGATAAAAAAGATAAAAATTTAAAGCTGGAATGGATCCCGGTTCCGGTCCTGAAATCGGGTGATGGAAAATTCCAGATCAAGCTCCGGGGTCGCGCCTTGCTCGACCACGCCTGGGTCAATGATGACGACAATTCCATCAACCTAAATGCCACCGAATTTCGCTCTGCCAGGTTAGGAATTGACAGCCAATATGGCAAAAGGTTTTCCTTCCGTTTTGTAGTCGATTTTGCCCGCAAAAGGGTAACCTACAGAGACATTTATATTCAATATAAAGGCGCGGTTACCTTTAGGGTCGGTCACATAAAATGGGCCACCCCAATGGAAAACACATCCAGCTTACGCTTTATCCCTTTCATGGAAAGGAGCGGGTTTGCTAATGCCTTTGGCTTTGGCCGCCAGTTTGGTGCCTTAATAACAAAATCGGTTGGCAATGGCATGATCCAGGTTGGCATTGGTCAGGGCGGTTTTGCTACAAAAGGGAGTATTTCAACGGGCTTTAAATTTGCTGCTCGGGTTACCCAAGCCCTCCCGATTGAGGGCGGTAATATTCATCTTGGAACCAGTTTTACCTATATGGAACCCGGCGACGATCAAGGCAAATTTTTTTACCGGGCACGGCCCTTGCAGCACCTTGCTCCCAGATTTTTAAACACCAATCAGATTGCCGATTCTCAGACCTTTTTCGGGTTAGAGGCAGGTGTTTTCAAAGGTCCATTTAACCTTGTCGGCGAATTAGGATTTTTAAAGGCTGACCTGGTTACGCCTATGCAGGGGCAAAGCGATCCAACTTTCTGGGGCGGGCATGTCACGGTTGGTTATTTCCTGACCGGGGAAGACAGCCCTTACAATCCAAAAAACGGTACTTACATCCGACCCAAAGTAAAAAATCCAGTTTTCAAGGGAGGTTCAGGGGCTATTCAGGTAATCGCCCGCTATGATTATCTTGATCTGGTGGATAACGGGATTTTTGGCGGCATTAAGAAAACCTTTGTGGTTGGCATCAACTGGTGGATGGGGAAAAACGTCAAAATGGTTTTTAATTATTCCCACTCAGATATCAGCCAAGCGTTCCTGGTGGCAATCAACGGCGCAGACGGGGCCAACAAGATTAATGCCTTTGGGGTCCGCACCCAAATTGATTGGTAGCTAAAAGTCAGCTAAGCTGGGCCATGAGCAGCGGCCCTGAAAATCCTGGCGCATCCTTCGAGAATATCCTGAAAGCCATTCAGGACAAAAAGCTTCCCCCTGTGCATTTATGGAACCCTGAATTTTGCGGCGACATTGATATTGAGATCAAGCGCGATGGCACTTGGTTTTATAATGGCACCCCGATTGGCAGAAAACGTCTGGTTCAATTATTTTCAACGGTACTAAGACGCGATGGTGAAGACACCTTTCTGGTCACACCGGTCGAAAAGTTGAAAATTAAAGTTGAAGATGCCCCTTTTCTGGTGGTCGAGGTAGTTCAGGAGGGAAAGGCTAAAAGCCAGGTTTTAAGTTTCAGAACCTTAACCAATGATTGGGTGGTCGCGGGAAAGGATAACCCGATAAGGGTGATCTTCGATAACAAAACCGGTGAACCTTCCCCCTATATTCTGGTTCGGGATAATCTTGAAGCCCTAATCAACCGCCCGGTATTTTATGAGCTTGTTGAGCTGGCTGAGCATGTCAAAAAGGGCAAAAAGGAAATTCTGGGAGTTTGGTCAGGGGGCGAATTTTTTGCGCTGGGCGAATTATGAATAAGGACATTCAAAAAATCTTGAAAGTTCTTGAAGACAAATTTTCTGCAGGTCTTACCCTTGATGGCCCATCGCTTTCCGCAAGAACGCTTCCCAGTGATATGTTTATTGCCGGGTTTGAGGAGGATCGGGAGGCCGGGCGCCAGGCCGCGGTGCTAATTCCCTTATTAGCCAGAGAAACCGGGCTATCGGTTTTTTTCACCAAACGGCCTGAGGGCATGAAAGAACACCCCGGCCAGGTCAGTTTCCCAGGGGGCAGGCATGAGGGGGTTGATAAGTCGCTAATAGAGACCGCGCTCCGGGAAGCCCATGAAGAAGTGGGCCTGGCCCCGAAGTTGGTACGGGTGGTTGGCCAGTTAGCCCCCTACCGGACCATCACAAAATATGAGGTCACCCCGGTGATTGGGTTAGTTGATCCAAGTTTTAAGCCCATCCTAGATAGCCGGGAAGTGGATGAGGTGTTTGAGGCCCCTTTGGCATTTTTTCTTGAGGTGGCAAATTTGAAAACCCGCGAGCGGCTTTATCAAGGAAAGCAAAGGCCCTATTATTATTTTGATTATAAAGAGTTTCATATTTGGGGGGCGACAGCCGCAATGATGGTTAATTTTCGTGAAGCTGTTTTTGCTTTTGCGCGAGATTAAAAGGATTAAAATAGTGGTTGAGACTACACAAATTATTTTAAATGGTCCTTTTGAGTGGGCCGCCAGCCCGGAGGCCAAGGCCCTGGTAAAGGCCCTTGGCAAAACCCACGTGCGGTTTGTCGGTGGGGCGGTTCGCGACTCTCTTTTGGACAAAAAGATCTCTGACATTGATGTTGCAACAAGCCTTGATCCCGAAACGGTTATGAAAAAACTTGGCGTTAGCAAATTCAAGGTCATCCCCACCGGGCTCAAACATGGAACGGTAACTGCGGTAGTCAACCATCAGGTTTTTGAAGTGACGACTCTAAGACATGATGTGGAAACTTTTGGCCGCCATGCCAATGTCGAATTTCATGATGACTGGCAAGCCGATGCCAGGCGCCGTGATTTTACCATCAATGCGCTTTATCTAGGTGCTGATGGCACGCTTTATGATTATTTTAAAGGCAGGGCCGACCTTAAGAGGGGAACCGTCCGCTTTATTGGGGATGCTTCAAGTCGCATCGAGGAAGACGGCCTCAGAATCCTCCGGCTGTTTCGTTTCCATGCCTGGTACGGGGCGGGAGAAATTGACCCCGAGGCATTGCAGGAGGTACAGAAAAAACTGGACATGCTCGACCAGCTATCTGCTGAGCGGGTTCGCCAAGAAATCTTAAAAACCCTTGGGGCAGATAACCCGGTTCCTGAATTTGAAGCTATGAATGAAAGTGGTGTTTTAAAGCACGTCTTTCCGGGTTTTGGTTTTGATTTTCCTGGTTTAAAAAAACTTGTTTCTTTTGAAAAGGATATGGCGAAGGTTTCAGCTATCCGCCGTCTCGGGGCGCTTTTCAAAGATCAGGGGGAGGAAATATCCCAACGTCTGAAGCTTTCTAACCGTGAGCGCCTCAGGCTACGCAAAATGGAAACCATTCCTTTACCGGACCCTTTAAACGAAAAAGCAATCCGGGCAGAAATTTATCTGAATGGCCAGGGGACTTTTGAAGACCGGCTGTTGCTTTTAGGAAAAGGACTGGAGGAAATAAAACAGGCCCTCAAAATTGCAGATGGATTTTCACCGCCAAAATTCCCCATTAACGGCAAAGACCTTAAGGCGTCGGGTTTGGTACCAGGAATTGAAATGGGGGAGCGCCTGAAGGTGTTGGAACAGCGTTGGGTGGAAAGTGATTTTACTTTAACAAAAGAAGCGCTTTTAAAATCTTAACGCCATTTAACCTCAGGCGGCATCGACATTAAAATGGCGTCAATATTGCCGCCGGTTTTGAGGCCAAAAAGTGTGCCCCGGTCATAAACCAGGTTAAATTCCACATAGCGCGAGCGCTTGTATAAAAGCTCATCACGCTCGGCCTCAGACCAAGGCTTATTTAAATGGTGGCGATAAATTTCGGGGACGATGTCTTTAAAAGCCCTGCCAACATCCTGGGTGAAGGCAAAATCCTTATCCCAGTTCCCGGTATTTAAGGTGTCATAAAATATTCCGCCAACGCCGCGGGGTTCGTTCCGGTGTTTGATAAAGAAATAATCATCGCACCATTTTTTGAATTTTGGAAAATACTCGGGGTCGTGTTTGTCGCAGACTTTTTTAAAAGCGCCGTGGAAATCAGCGGTATCCTTATCATCTGGGAAGGTTGGTGTCATATCGCCGCCCCCGCCAAACCATGATCTGGTGGTAACAATAAACCGGGTATTAAAATGAACCGCCGGAACATGGGGGCTCCAGGGATGGGCAACCAAAGAGATGCCCGAGGCCCAAAACCGGGGGTCTTCCCCAGCACCTGGAATGGCCTTGGCATATTCTTCGGGGAAGGACCCGAAAACCGTTGAGACGTTAACCCCCACGCGCTCAAAAAGCCGGCCCTTCATAACAGCTGTAATTCCGCCGCCACCGTCGCTGCCATCCTCGACATCACGAGTCCATGAATTGCGCTCAAATTTTCCAGCTTGGATGTCCTTTACAGGCCCCTGATAATCATTTTCCAGGGCTTCATAGGTTTCACAAATGCCGGTTCTAAGCTCTTCAAACCACCGGGAAGCTTTTTCTTTTTGTTGGTCTAATTTCATTATCGTCCTGGTTATCAGAGGGTTTAAGAAGGTTGGCCGGTTTGGCGAAGCGCTTCGGCCAGCACAATAGCCCCCGCAACTCCCACATTCAAGGACCGAAACCCGGTTTTCATCGGGATCAAAATACGTTCGTCAGCGGTTTTTGAAACCTCGTCCGGCACGCCCGCGGATTCGCGGCCCAGTAAAAGAATGTCTTCATTCTTGAAATTAAAATCCGTATAGGATTTTTTTGCTTTGGTGGTCAAAAGTATAAGGCGTCGATTTTCACCGGCGCGCCAAGCCTCAAATTCCTCCCAGGAGGCATGTCTTTTCAGGGTGGCATTCTCAACATAATCCATTCCTGCCCGGCGTAACCCCTTGTCAGAAAAAGGAAATCCACAAGGCTCAATAATATGAACCCCAGCCCCCAGGCATGCAGCGGTCCGAATAACCGCCCCGGTGTTTTGCGGAATGTCGGGTTGATAAAGGGCAATGTCCATAAATTTGTTGTAGGGAATCGTTCAAAAAAAATCCACCAATAGATAAAGAGATGGTTGCACTTTTCGGCTACCCCCGCTAAACCTTTTTCCCAAGAACGAGGGGGTCTCGGGGCCTTAAAAAATGACCCTTTATCTTAGATATTCAAGACGCTTATTGGACAAGGAAAAAACCCATGGCAAAAAAGGGTAAAGGTGCTGACGGAACTCCCCATAAGGGGGTTACCAGGCGCGACTTTATTCACGTTCTATCGGGGGGAGTAGGGGCCGTCGCAGCTGGTGCTGTGGTCTGGCCGCTGGTCGATCAGATGAACCCTTCGGCAGACATTCTGGCACTTTCGACAACCGAGGTAGATTTAAGCCAGGTTGAGGTTGGCCAAAGCATAACTGTAATTTGGCGCAAGCAACCGGTGTTTATCAGACACCGCACTGCGGCCGAAATAGCTGAGGCAGAGGCGGTCCTTTTAAGCGACCTTAAAGACCCGGAGACCGACGCCCAGCGGGTGGAGCGACCTGAATGGCTGATCATGGTTGGAATTTGCACCCATCTTGGTTGCATCCCTTTGGGTGAACGTGGAGATTTTGACGGCTGGTTCTGTCCTTGTCACGGCTCTCACTATGATACCTCTGGGCGGATCAGAAAAGGTCCTGCCCCCAAGAACCTTTTGGTTCCAGACTATGTTTTTGACGGCGACGATAAAGTTCTTATCGGCGTGAGCGAGGTTTAATCATGGCAAACGAAAATAAAGGCGGGGTCATTAACTGGATCGATGATCGCCTGCCAATTTTTACCCTTCTTGATAATTCGGTTGGGGCAAATTACCCCGCCCCTAAAAATTTGAATTACTGGTGGAGTTTTGGCTCATTGGCAGGCTTTCTGCTGGTAACCCAAATTATTACCGGGATTATCCTGGCGATGCATTATAACCCCTCGGCTTTAGGTGCATTTGACTCGGTTGAGCATATTATGCGCGACGTTAATTACGGTTGGCTGATGCGCTATGTTCATTCCAATGGATCTGCTTTGTTCTTCGCCGTGGTTTACATACATATTTTCCGGGGCCTTTATTATGGCTCCTACAAACCACCCAGAGAACTTTTGTGGATGCTGGGGCTGACAATTTTGCTGTTGATGATGATGGCCGCTTTTATGGGCTATGTCTTGCCCTGGGGGCAGATGAGCTATTGGGCAGCAACGGTGATTACAAACTTCTTTAGCGCAATTCCCTGGGTAGGGACGGATATTGTTGAACTTCTTCGGGGCAGTTTTGCAGTGGATAATGCCACCCTGAACCGCTTCTTCAGCCTTCATTATGTACTGCCTTTTGTGATCGTAGGCGTAGTTATCCTGCATATTTGGGCGTTGCATCAAAAGGGGTCAAATAACCCTAAAGGAATTGATGTTAAAAAAGGCTCACCGGATACCATTCCGTTTCACCCTTTTTATACCATTAAGGACCTGTTCGGGCTTGGGGTGTTTATTGTTATCTTTGCGGCCTTTGTTTTCTATTTCCCGAATTTAATGAGCCACCCGGATAACTACATCCCGGCGAACCCAATGGTAACGCCTTCGCATATTGTTCCGGAATGGTACTTCCTTCCATTCTATGCAATCCTCAGAGCGATTACCTTTGACATCTTTTTCCTGGAAGCAAAATTCCTCGGCGTGATTGCCATGGGTGCATCAATTGTTCTCCTGTTCTTCCTGCCCTGGATTGATCGTTCCAAAGTTCGCTCGATGACCTTCAGGCCGTTGGCCAGAATTTTCTCCTGGATCCTTCTGGCGGATGTCTTTTTGCTGGGCGTAGTTGGTGCCATGCCTGCAGAAGGGGTCTGGAT
>JAZFRG010000297.1:0-5231 GCA_036445535.1 Sphingomonadales bacterium | reverse complement strand
CAACCGGCACCGGTTCTGGCGGCTCGGGCCAGAACATTGGCGCCGAATTTAACGATGTCCCCCACGAACGGGGCGTTGTTTCAACGGCGCGTTCCGGCCACCCTGATAGTGCCGACAGCCAGTTCTTTATTATGTTCGGTACCTCGCCGCACTTAGATGGCCAGTACACCGTCTGGGGCAAGGTCATAGAGGGCATGGAATACGTTGATGGCATCCAGAAAGGCAATGTTAATGACGGCGGCGCCGTGCCCAAAGACCAGCAAGACAAAATCGTCAAAATGGTCGTAGCAAGCGACATGGCGGTTAAAAAGACCGATTAAAGTTTTTATAGAAATTTAGGGAGGGGGCTTAGGCCCCCTTTTTTATTGATTTGGAGGAAATTATAAATCTTGAAGGTTTTTGATTTTTTTTCTAATTCCATCAATTTTTTCAGGGAGTTCTTCCAGAAATGCCCACCTAGTTAAAAATGATTGGAAATGAAACATCCCATCCTTTTGGGTAATGGTTGTTGTTCCAATATCGTGAGGCTCTGGGGCAATTCCCCAAGTTTGGTGAATAACACTATTCCTGTCTTTGGATAAATCAACCAATGCCATGTTGATGTTATTTATTCTCGCTTCTTTTTTCGGGTAGGATTCTTTTGCTAATTTTTGCCAGAAATGGCTAAGAGATTTGAAGCGGGTTTCTAAATTTGTTAGAACAACATTTTGTCGAAAAGAACCCGAAGGGTGAAACCGTTCTAAAGTAGTACACTGAACTTTAATTTCTTCCTCAAGAGCGGCCCAAGAGGCAACAATTTTTCCAATAGCAATTAAGAGACGTTCTTCTGGATCGTACATAGTAAAAAACCTCAAAAAGAAAAAGTTTATAACATTGTATTTTAGAAGCTCTTTAATACAGCATCGATTTTCATGAAGAGCAAAAGGAAATGAAATTTCCCTAATGCACTATTATTCGTTTTCCCCTAAAAGGCCCCCAAAAAAAGATAAGGATTTTAACAAGGTGCTTAAAAAAGCTCCTTAATACACCATCTAAGACTAACAAGAAAAAGGTTGCATAAGCACTACCGAAAGTCGAGACTGGTGTGGTTCCAGGTAAGTTAATTAAATATTCTTGCCTTTAAAAGGAGAGGTCATTTAGTGGATAGTTTTAGTATTGCCTATTATGTGTTTACCTTTATTTTTTGGGGTTACTTTATTTATGCTTTTATAGTCAGGGAAAGAAAGCTTACCAAAAAAGAAAAGATTTTTATGGTCTTGATTTGGTTGCCGATGATGGCTCTCGGTCTTTTTATAATAATGAATTAGAGCAAATTCAATTAAACCAAAAACAGAAATTCCCTAATGCACTTTTTATAGTTTTCCCCTAAAAGGCCCCATGAAAGTTTCGGAATTTGATTTTGAATTGCCCGAAGAGGTAATTGCGCTCAGGCCATGCGTCCCCAGAGATTCGGCGAAGATGCTGGTGGTCAGACCGGATGGCATCGAAGACCAAAGCGTTTTGGATCTGGCGGCGCATTTAAACGAAAAAGACATTCTGGTTTTTAATGACACCAAAGTTTTGCCGGTAAGGCTCTCCGGGCGGATAGGCGAGGGCCAGGTTGAAGCGACGCTCTTGAAACCCCTTGGTGATAACAAATGGAGCGCCTTATGCAAGCCCGGCAAGCGCTTCAGGCCGGGCACCAAAGTCGACTTAGACGGGCTCATCGCCGAGGTGATTTCCAAGGACATATCGGGCGAAATCATCCTCCAATTTCACGCTAAGAACCTGCTTAAAGCCCTTGAAAATAAAGGGAAAATGCCGCTGCCGCCGTATATTGCGAAAAAACGCGCCGTAGATTCACGTGATTTTGACGATTATCAGACACTTTATGCGCGGAAAGTGGGCGCAATTGCGGCCCCGACCGCGGGTCTGCATTTTACAGATCGGATGCTCGAAACACTAAAATTGAAGGGCATCCAGACGGCATTTTTAACCCTTCATGTTGGCGCCGGAACTTTTTTGCCGGTCAAGGTTGATGACACCGAAAATCATAAAATGCATGCCGAGTGGGGAGAGATTTCAAAAGAGGTGGCTGAGCAAATTAATACCGCCCGCAAAAAAGGCGGCCGGGTGATCGCGGTTGGAACCACAAGTTTAAGGCTTCTGGAAAGCGCCGCCGATGAAAATGGGGATGTGCATCCCTTTAAAGCAGAGACCGATATTTTCATTACGCCTGGGTATTCCTTCAAGGTGGTCGATGTGCTGATGACCAACTTCCATTTGCCCGCTTCGACGCTTTTTATGCTGGTTAGCGCGTTTTTGGGGCTGGACCAGATGAAAGCCGCCTATAAACACGCCATCCAGAATGATTACAGGTTTTATTCCTATGGCGATTCATGTTTACTGTTTCCGAAAAAATGACCCGATTTGAATTTGACATAAAAGCCAGCGACGGCGCGGCGCGGTCCGGCACGATCAAGATGGAGCGGGGCCATATCCGCACCCCCGCGTTCATGCCGGTGGGCACGGGGGGAACCGTAAAAGCGATGTTCCCGGGCCACGTTTTAGAGACCGGCGCGGACATTATTTTGGGCAATACCTATCACTTAATGCTGCGCCCCGGGGCAGAGGAAATGGCGGAATTGGGCGGTTTGCACCGGTTTATGAACTGGGACCGGCCAATCCTGACCGATAGCGGCGGCTTTCAGGTGATGTCGTTATCGAAACTCAGAAAACTTTCGGAAGAGGGCGTTGAGTTCCAGTCGCACATCGATGGCGATACCCATATGCTAAGCCCCGAACGATCGATGGAAATCCAGGCGCTCTTGGGCGCCGATATCATTATGGCCTTTGACGAATGCACAAAGTTTCCGGCCACCCACAAAGAGGCCAAAGAGAGTATGGAATTATCGATGCGCTGGGCCAAGCGATCCCGCGACGGCTTTGATGGCCATGACCACGCCGCGCATTCGGCCCTTTTCGGGATTGTTCAGGGCAGTACCTACGAAGACCTTCGCGTCAAATCGGCTAACGCCTTGAAAGATATAGGCTTTGATGGTTATGCCATCGGCGGCCTGGCGGTCGGCGAGGGGCAGGCGGCAATGTTCAAAACCCTTGATGTCACCGTCCCGCATTTGCCTGAAAATGCTCCAAGATACCTGATGGGGGTCGGCAAACCGGATGATCTGATTGGTGCTGTTCGGCGCGGCATTGATATGTTTGATTGCGTCCTGCCCACCCGGTCCGGGCGCATGGGCGAAGCGTTTACCAGGCAAGGCGAGCTCAATATAAAAAACGCGCGCTTTAAAAGTGACACCGGATCGCTCGATGAAAAATGCGGCTGCCCGGCGTGCATGGACTATTCCCGGGCTTATATTCATCACCTGATTAAATCCAAGGAAATTCTCGGCGCCATGCTCTTAACCTGGCACAATCTGCACTTTTACCAAGACCTGATGCGCGCCATGCGCCGCGCCATCGAAGCCGGCACGTTCTCCAGCTTCAAGGGCCTTTCCTAGAAAATCCAGCTGAAATGTGGTAGGTTCCAAGGAACCAAATCCTACAGGGGAGGAGAGCAATGCTCAATTTCTCAGCCAAGGCAAATTTATCTCTTGTGGTCTTTCTAGCCTTTCTTTTAGGGGCCCCTTATGTTGGGGCCGAGGAAATAGTTTTTTTCGACGAAGGTGACTTTTACAGTGGTGATGTTTTAGACGGAAAACCACATGGAATAGGCAAAATGACTTATGCCAATGGCGACGTTTACTACGGCAACTGGGCCAATGGAGAAAGGACCGGCAGGGGCATTTTTTTCTGGGCCATTGGCACCCAATATTTAGGCGATTGGCTAGCCGGAGAAAAAACCGGGAAGGGCGTTTTCACCTGGCCCAGCGGAAACCGCTATGAGGGAAAATTTAAACAAGGAAATTTCCACGGGAGGGGAATTTTAACCTTCGCCAATGGCGATTATTGTAAAGGAAAATGGCGTAACGGAAGTCTAATTAGAGGCCTGGGCTGGTTTAATACCAGGCAAGCTTTATGCTGGCAGGACAGCGCCGGTATCAATTTTGTTTACAATTAAGGATTGGGCTGAAATTTCAATCCGGGCACAATTTTTACTTTTACCAGGACCTGAAGCAGCCACGTTCTCAGGGTTTAAGGGCCTTTCCTAGAAATTTTACCTAATTTGTGGTAGCCTTCTTAAGTTCATTTCTTAAGGGGAGAAGAGATGTATCGGATTTCAAAAGGAAAATTTCTTACAGGCGCCTTAATTTCCTGTTTTTTTCTGATTTCGGTCCAGGGAATTAATCCGGCTTTAACGGAGGAGGTTCTTGGGCCCTGGTGTTTAAAACTCGACCCAAACAACCGGATCTACAATCAAATTATTACCATTAAGGCAACCGATTTTGGGACCTATGAGGCCCATATAGAAATGTTGTTTGGATTTCCCCAAAATTTTGACTTGATTAAGGACAGCGAAGATAATTTTGAAGTTTCCGGAGGCTTAAACAAGGAGGGATACCGATTGTTGCCGAATGGCAATCTTGAGTTTCACAATATTTATCAACCGGTAGGGGTTGGAATTAAGATTCCGGAAGGCCAGGACCAACAGGACTGCTTCAATTAAATAAAAGGAGAGGGGCCGGTGTTTAGGAATTTTATAGCTGCGTTTTCTGCCATTTTGACCTGGACCATTCTGGTTTCAAGTCCAGTGTCCAGTGAAGAAAGTTTGGGCACCTGGTGTTTGGAACTGGTTCCCGGCGTTCCGGCAGCAAATGAATTGATTGAAATTATCCAAACAGATTCGGGTTCCTATGAAGGTAGGTGGACATCATCTGACGGAACCTCCTTCACCCAGGATTTGAGGGAGCTAAGCCCAGGTGTGTTTAGCATTATTCAATTTGAACAAAGCAGCGGCGACCGGTTGGAAATACTTCCCGGCGTATTAGCGGCGGTGGACAACCAGGGCCTGGTCGCGGCGGGAGATAGCATGGAGCTTAAACAAGAGGGGATGGATTGTTGGGGAAACTGAGGACTTTTTTGCTGATTTTAATGGTCGCAGCGCTGGGAAATTTTTTTCCAACGCATAGCGCGGCCCAGGAAACCATAAGTTTCACCGAAAAGGTGGCAAAGCTCAAGGCGTTTCGGGCCGAGCAGGATGCGCTTGGGGAGAAATGGCAAGGGAATAAAGAAAAACTGGACGGATTGGGCGCGCAATATGAAATCCTTGATGGGCAAATGGCGGAAGGGCT
>JAZFRG010000296.1:0-2693 GCA_036445535.1 Sphingomonadales bacterium | reverse complement strand
GTGTTTCCCACCCAAATTGGGTTGCCGCCAGCCTGCTAATAATAACATTAGTGGTCCGGGAATTGTCTTCAGCTTGATCCTGACCAATCAGGTCTGCAGCAAAAGCTTTGGAAAATTCACGCCCAGCCAAAAGGGGAATTTGAAGGGTTTCCAGAAAATTATAATCCACTGAAATCCGGTTAAGAACAACCTTTGTCGCCTCATCTCCCGGAATAAGGCCAAAGGTTCGAGTATTATTACTTTGGTCATAAGGATACTGACTTGCCCCGGCTACAGAGGTGACCCCAGGCACTCGGGAGAGTTCTGCTTTAAGAGTTTCAAAATTTTCGTTCACCCCTTCGCGGTCTATCCTTGTCAGCAACATGGTGTTCTCGGAATTAAAGCCAAGGTTCTGATTTTTGACATTATTAATTTGAAGGTAGGCAACCATAACTGAAATAATCAGGAAAACTGAAAACGCATTTTGTGAAATCACCAGAAATTTTCGGAAAAATAAACTCCACCTGCCAAGCGCCATGGTCCCGTGAAGTGCCTGAGAAGCATCAAGACGAGCTAATAGAAAAGCTGGGAAGCTACCTGAGAAAAGCCCTACCCCAATGACCGTCAAAATCAGGAAAGCAGTCATTGAAAGGTCTGAGAAGTATGAAAAAATCATGGCCTTATTGGTCGCTGAATTAAAAGCCGGGAGCGCATATTCGATCACCGCAACGGCAATCAGAAGGGCGAAAAATGATATAACGACAGCTTCAACCAGAAACTGGACAGCAAGCCGGGCTCTTGAAGCCCCCATGGTTTTCCGGATGCCAATTTCCCGGGCGCGGCCTAACGCCTGAGCGGTTGCCAGGTTAATGAAATTGATACAGGCGATCGTTAAAACCAAAAAGCCCAAAAAGCGCATGATCAAAATCGCTGGAATTCCAATCGCTTGCCAGGCAAGAAGGTTCATATCCTTCAAGCGCCGAAAATCTATTGAGGTAATTACGTTTTTAACTCTTTCAGGGGCAAAACTATCCAGAATATTATTCAGGCGCGCTTTTAAGTTTTCTGGGGAAGCCCCTTCTGGGAGCCGGACATAGATTCTAAGTGAGGTGGAAAGATTGCTCCAGTTCCCGGCCGGCTCGGTGCCAAAAATATCATGGAAAATTTCATAATTTATTATCATCTCCAAGGTTTCATCATCGAACATATTTTGCGCCAAATGGCTATTCCTAGGAAGGTCCTTAATTACCCCTGTAACCCTAAGATCGCGTTCATTATTTAGCGTTAGGATTTCTCCAAGAACATTTGTCCGACCAAAATATTTTACAGCCGTGCTTTCAGTTAAAACCACCGAATTGGTATCCGGCATGGCCTGAGAGACATTGCCGTAGAGGTATTCGAATTGAAAAATATCAAAAAACTCTGGCTCAACTAAATGAACCGATTGGTAAAATTTAACTTCTTGGCGATTAATAATAAGGTCGGTCCAGGCTGTTCTTGCGACCTTTTCAATTTCGGGGACTTCCTGTTTGATTAAGGGACCAACCGCAGTATAAGTCGAATTAATACTAACCACTCCTAACTCTGCAGCGGGGTTAAAATTGGATTTTATGGCGTAAATCCGCTCTGAATTTTCAAAGAAAACATCGTGGGTGCTTTCATAATTAGCAAAAAGGTTGGCGAAAACAAAAACCGTCAAACCAATCGCCAGACCGCCAATATTGATGAATGAATAAAGTTTATTTTTCCAAAAATTTCTAAGTGCGGTTACGATGTAGTTCTTAAACATTTTTTATCTCCTACGAGATTTTTTTGCTGTCGTGCCTCAGGCTAAATTTTTCTCAACTTTTCGGTTAAAACATTGCCATCGAAAAGATTAATGGAACGCCTGGCATATTCGGCATGGGCCGGTGAATGGGTCACCATCAGAATGGTCGTGCCGGCTTTATTCAGATTGGTCAGAAGCGACATAACTTCTTCACCATTCTTGGAATCGAGATTACCGGTCGGCTCATCCGCCAGGATAAGATTGGGTTCTGAAATTACCGCCCGCGCTACGGCCACGCGCTGTTGCTGGCCACCGGATAATTGCGAAGGCATATGGCTGGCCCTATGAGCAATTTCCATTCGCTCCATTACTGCAAAGGCGCGCTTTTTGCGCTCACTTGCCGGGACATCATGGTAAAGCAGGGCCAGTTCAATATTTTCCCGAACTGTCAGTTCGTCAATCAGATTAAAGCTTTGAAAAATAAACCCGATGTTTTTTTTCCGGATATTGGCCAATTGGGATTCCTTATAGGAAGCAACATCCTCATCCAGAAAATAGTAAGAACCTTTTGACGGATTATCCAGCATTCCTACTATATTCAAGAGGGTTGATTTGCCGCACCCGGATGGGCCCATAACAGCAACAAACTCGCCTTTCTTGATCTCAATATTTATTGAATTCAATGCGGTCGTTTCCACGCTGTCGGTGCGAAAGACTTTCGATAATTCCTTCATCTGGATCAGGGTTTCTTTTTTACTCATTTTAGTGCTCCTTATTGGCCTTTAATTTGTTTTAGTTACCTTCCGACATTTCCAAGCGGTCCATGTCGATAAAATTAGTGTAGGGTGAAGTGATTACTTTTTCGCCAGGTTCCAACCCGTCCAAAACTTCAATAAAGCGAACATTTCTTCTGCCCAATCGGACGTTGCGTTTAACCGCCCTTGAG
>JAZFRG010000295.1:0-2962 GCA_036445535.1 Sphingomonadales bacterium | reverse complement strand
CATGAACCATGCCTTTGCCCTGACCCAAAGCGGGCACCAGGCAAGGGCCATTGAAGTGCTTAAAAAAGCCGATCAGGCAAGCCCCAACCAACCCCCCGTTTTGAACCAGCTAAGCAGGCTTTTGGTTGAAGCCGGGGCCTTTGCCGAGGCCGAAACCTATACCAAAGTCCTAGTGAGTAAGGCCCCGAAAGAGCCGGTTTTTGCCTACCGCCATGTCAAGGTTCTGGCCGCCCTGAACAAGGGCGAAGAGGCGCTGGCGTTTGTCAAAGAGGTTGAAAAAAGCCTTCCCGAAGGCAAGTTTTTGATGGAATTAAAGGCCAGAGCTGCTAGAGCCGCCCGGAATTGGCCGGAAAGCTACCGGCTTTATAAAAGACTTTCCGATGAGGATCCAAAAAACCTGACTTTAAAGCGGGGCCTGGCCCACAGCCTGTTGGGTTTGGAGGATTTTTCTACGCTGGTGCCGGTTTTGAAGGAAATCCACGCGCTTGACCCGGATAATGAGCAGGTGATTTATTCCATGGCTTTTGCGCTTTTCAATGACCACCGTCATGAAGAATGTATGCCCTTCGTTGATCAAATTTTAAAACGCGACCCCGACAACATTGATGCGTTGATTATCAGGGGTCGGTCTTTGATCTTTTTTGGGGAGTTTGAGGCGGCTGAGGAAATCTTCCTTAAAATTCTGGAATTGAGCCCCGATCACCCGATGGCGGTGATGCAGCTGACCAAGGTTAGGCGCCCGACGGTTCGCGATGAAACCTTTGATAAAATCGAGGAAATGGAAAAAACCACCACCGATGAGCACGATTACCGGGCGTTGATGGGCTACACCCTTGGGGAAATGTATGAGGGCATTAAAGATTATGACCAGGCCTTTCATTATTTCCAGCTTGGCAATGAACGGGCCAAATCCAGGTTCGCGGGACGCGGGTTTGTTTTCGATAAGGATAAAACCCGGGCTGAATTTGATGAGATTAAAAACCTGTATTCCAAAGCAACTTTAGCGGCGCTCAAGGGCAAAGGGTCCTCTAGCGATGTGCCAATTTTTATCGTCGCCATGCCGCGCTCGGGGACCACACTTTTGGAACAGGTGGTATCGGCGCATTCCAAGGTTTATGGCGGCGGAGAATTGCCCCTTGGCAACGCCGCGTCGCAAAAACTGAAAGATGATTTGGCGCGGGTGAGCCCCGAAAATCTGAAACAGGCTCTGGCAACTGGAGCCCGCGAGTATGGCCATTTGTATTTGGATTATTTGCCTAAGATGGGCTCTGGGGAGACCCGTTTAAGTGATAAAATGCCTAACAATTTTCTGCACTTGGGCTTTTTGCAGACGGTCTTGCCGAAGGCCAGCTATATTTATATCGAACGCCACCCCCTGGATATTTGCCTATCCATCTATAAGGGTTTTTTTGGCAGCGGCTTTAGCTATGCCCTGGACCTTGAGGACCTGGGCTTTTACTTTCGCCAGCACCATGAACTGATGGCTTATTGGCGGGATGCCCTGGCGCTTCCCATCCTTGAGGTTCGTTATGAAGATTTTGTCGCCGACCCCGAAAGTGAAGGCAGGCGGATTTTGGAGCATTGTGGTTTGGAGTGGGAGCCGGCGTGTCTTGAATTTCACAAGCGTAGAACCAAGGTCATCACCATGAGCGCCATCCAGGTCCGCGAGCCCATCCACCAAAGGGCGGTGGATAAATGGCGCCGCTATGAAAAGCACATTGAGCCCTTATTAAAAGGTTTGGGAGAAGAAATTACCAGGGATTTGGACATTTAAATGCCGGATCAAACCCTATACGACCTTTATGCCAAGGCCATGCAGGCCCACGCCGCAGGGGATTATTTAAAGGCTCAAAGCTATGGCCGGGAAATTGAAAAAATTATCCCGGATGACCCGCGGGCCTGGATTGTTCTGGCGCAAAGCGCCTTGGGCCTCAGGGATTTCACCGAGGCCGCCAAATACCTCACAGCCCTCCATGAAAAAGAGCCTGAAAACCTTGGATTTCGCCAGCAGTTAACAGAAATTTATCGCCGCGTGGGCTATTTTGAAGAGGCCGTCGGGATGTTTCGTCCGGTTTTTGAAAAATCTCAGGAAGTCCTTGAAAAATATACCTATTTTGGGCATTTGTGTTCGTTGGGAGGGGCCGAAAAAGAAGCCTTAAAATGCTTTCAAAAAGCCGATAAACTTTCGCCAAACAACCCCGACATCAAAACCGCCCAGGCAAAAATCAACATCGCTCTTGGCGATTTAAAAGCAGCGGAAAAATGTATTTTGGCGGCGCTTAAAATTAACCCCGGGCATATCGAGGCACTGGGGCTAAAGGGAGATGTCCTTAAAAATTTGACAGCGGGTGAGCGCAAAACCTTGGCGGGTTTATTAAACAACCCCGATGGTCATTTGGGCCAACGGGTAGATGCCGGGTTTACCTTAGGAAAAGCCCTAAACCAGGAAACTGATTATTCTGCCACGTTCCAGGTTTTTAAAAAAGCCAACGACCTGGCGGGCAAACTTTTTGGCGACCAGGGGGCTCAGTACGGGCCGTTTGATGAGCGCGCTTTTTTCAAAAAAGCCACGGAACTTTATAGCCCGGACATGGTTGCAGAATTTTCGCATCAAAAAGCGCTTCACCCCACACCGATTTTTATTATTGGTTTGCCGCGCTCGGGCACTACTTTGGTCGAACAGGTCTTGAGTTCCCACCAGGATATAGGCGCTGGCGGCGAAATGAAGCTGTTGGGTGAGTTTCACTTGCGCCTTGAAACCCTGGCCCTGGAAAACCCCAACCTGGCCATGGCCGAAATTTTAAAAAAGGTCGCGGACCCCTGGCGGCAGGAATACCTGAACCTCTTGACAAACGGGCGATCATTGCGACAGGATCACGGATAAGTCCGCCACCGGCCGACTGGCCAGGCTCGCCGCGGATATCCACGTGGCTGCCGCTCGATCGTCTGCCCGAGACTCTGC
>JAZFRG010000294.1:0-4872 GCA_036445535.1 Sphingomonadales bacterium | reverse complement strand
ACAAAAATCATCGAAAGAGCGTAAGCAATTGAGGCAACAAACATCGCCACCATGCCGAAACCTTCGGTTTCAATATTGGCCAGGCCTGCGCCGCTAAAAAGTAAGGCAACGCCAGCAAATCCAAAGCCAAAGCCGATTAATTTAGGGATCGATAATTTTTCATCCTCGGTCATAAAATGGGCCAGGAATAAAAGGTTCAAGGGGCCAAAGGCCAGCATGATCCCAGCGGTGCTGGTTGAGATGTATTGCTGGCCCCAGCTGATCAGCATAAAGGCGGAGGATCCAAATAAGCCGATGAGAGCCAATTGTTTAAGGATTGTTTTATCGGTAGGAAAAATTTCACCTCTAAGCCGGGCCACCAGGTACATAAAAAAACCGGCAATAAAAACTCTGGTGGCGGCCAGGGAAAACGGATCAAAAGCCCTAAGGCCAATTTTAATAGCCAGAAAACTTGATCCCCAAACAAAACTGATGAAGATCAATAACCCAAAATCAAGCAAGGTTGGCCGGTGTTTCATAAAATTGTTTTTTTCATCCAACCAGGTAAGAAAAACCCAAAAGGGTAAAGGTGATAAAGGCAATAATACCAGCGACCCAGTAAAGCGGAACCAGGCCTTTTTTATAACGATTTTCATCCTTTGGGATTTTGCTCATGGCAGGCTTTTAACACGATCTCGGGGGTTCTTAAAGAAATCGATTTGGCAAGCCCCGGAAACGCAAGGAGAAGGCGAAACCGGTTACGGTTTAGCTTGATTTTTTCTCTCCCCCTTTTAAAAGAAAGCAGGCCGTTTTTTTGGCGGGCAAAATTTGGTGAGGAAAAAGTAACCCCATGGCTAAATATTTTTCGAATTCCTATGCGGCAAATTTTCTGGGCAACACCCCTGAGTGGTACAAGGTTGCCATTCTTGGTTTTTTGGTCATAAACCCGTTTATTTATTATGCAATGGGTGGCTATGTCATGGGCTGGCTGTTGGTGGCTGAGTTTATTTTCACCCTGGCGATGGCGCTGAAATGCTATCCGCTGCAGCCGGGTGGTTTGTTGGCGATCGAAGCTGTTTTCCTAGGATTAACCAGTCCGGAGCACATCCGCGAAGAAATTTTTGGCGGGTTCGAAGTTATCCTGCTGCTGATCTTTATGGTCGCAGGTATTTTCTTTATGAAGGACCTGCTGCTGTTTATTTTCACCAAAATCTTGGTCCGGGTGCGATCAAAGCTAGTGCTGTCGCTGCTTTTCTCGTTCGTGGCGGCGTTTTTATCCGCCTTTTTAGACGCCCTGACCGTGACCGCTGTGATTATCACTATCGGGGTCGGGTTTTATTTGATTTACCACAAGGTCGCCTCGGGCAAGGAATTTCACCACGACCACGACCACCTCGACGATGAACAGATTGAACCGCTAGACCGCAATGACCTGGAAACCTTCCGGGCCTTTTTCAGAAGCCTTATCATGCATGCCGCCGTCGGCACCGCGCTGGGGGGGGTGATGACCCTGGTCGGTGAACCCCAAAACCTTCTGATCGCCGATCGGGCAGGGTGGGAATTTCTTGAATTTTTCATTCGCATGTCGCCGGTCACAATCCCAGTTTTATTTATCGGGCTTTTGACGGTTGTGGTTTTGGAGAAAGGCAAGTTCTTTGGCTATGGCACCGAGCTGCCCGATAAAATCAGGAATATTTTGACCAATTATGAATCCTATGAAAATGAAAAACGCACCAGCCGCCAAAAGGCTGCGCTGGTGGTGCAGGCGATTGTCGGTATTTGGTTGATCGTGGGACTTGGCCTTCACCTTGCCGCGGTTGGCGTCATTGGGCTTTCTGTAATCATCCTGGCGACCGCCTTCACGGGGGTTATCGAAGAACATGCCATTGGCAAGGCTTTTGAAGAGGCCTTGCCTTTTACGGCGCTTCTGGGGGTATTTTTTGTCATCGTCGCGGTAATTAACGAACAGCAACTTTTTGCACCGATAACAAATTATGTGCTGAGCCTGGAGGGCACCCAGCAGGTGTCCTTCCTTTATTTGGCCAATGGCCTGCTATCGGCCATCAGTGACAATGTTTTTGTCGCCACGGTTTATGTCAGCGAAGTCCAAAAGGCTTTAGCTGACGGAACCATAACCCGGGAAACCTTCGATCTGCTGGCGGTTGCTATTAATACCGGAACCAATATTCCCAGCGTTGCCACGCCAAATGGCCAAGCCGCCTTTTTGTTCCTTTTAACTTCGGCCCTGGCACCTTTGATCAGGCTTTCCTATGGCAAAATGGTAATTATGGCCTTTCCCTATACGGTCTCGATGACGCTGGTCGGATTGTTGGCGGTAAACTATTTACTGGAGCCTCTAACGGATTATTATTATGAGGCAGGATGGTTATCGCATCATTCCGCATCTGAGGAATAAATAGAAAAATAAGTCTTAAAAAAAGAAATAAAATTACAAAAAGATTAAAAAACCTTTTTTAAATCAAATAATTATTGTTTTTATTTAAAATTTTAATTATCTTCAAGGTGTTGTTAATTTAGCACTCTTGAGGAAAGTTGATTTTAAGTGGTTTTGATTAAGGGTGTTCTGGTTAGGACATGAGGAAAAACATATGTTAGTGGAGTCTATTGATGATAGAGGGTACTAAACCAAGCGTTTCGATTGAGGAAATGGCCAAAAAGGCTGGCGCAATTGAAGTCAAAGGACCAGTGAAGTGGTTTGATGCGGTAAAAGGGTTTGGGTTTATCACCGCTGATGAGCGTGATGAAGACATCCTGGTTCATTTTTCGGTTTTAAGGGAAATCGGAATTACCACCATCCCTGAAGGAGCTACCTTGACCTGCCTGGCCATTGAAGGGCCAAAGGGCTGGCAAGCTATTCGTGTCAGCGCCATTGATTTGTCAACCGCCAGCACTTCGCCTGGGACGGGTGAAGACGAAGAAGGCTTTGATCCTTTTGCCAATCTTGAAGACATTGGTGAGTTCGAGCCGGTCATGGTGAAATGGTTCAACCGCCTGCGCGGCTACGGATTTGTTTCCCGCGATGAGGACAGCCCAGATATATTTGTCCATCTCCGGGTTTTAAAACGTGGCGGTCTGGAGGAGGTTTTTCCAGGCCAGGATCTTTTGGCGCGTATCGGCCGCGGCCCCCGTGGGCCTTTGGTTGCTGAGGTGAAAATTCCTTAAGACTCTCGGACTTTTGAACCGGGTCGGCAAGGTAACCCTTGCCCGGCCCGTTTTGCTGTGCAAAAACCTTTTCATCAAACAGCCATAGGTTATACCAATGCCCCGTTTTCAAACTCTTTTCTTTATATTTTTCTTATTTTCCTGTACCCCGGCCAATTCCTATCAGGATGGCAGGCCCCAGTCACTGCCCCTTGAAGCTTTAAGCGTTGAAACCGCCGGGGGGACTTATAAATTCCAGGTCCAAATTGCCCAAACCGTGGAACAAAAACAGATCGGGTTGATGTTCAGGAACAATATGCCAGCCGGGGAGGGGATGCTTTTTACCTATAAATATCCGGAGGTGGCAGGGTTTTGGATGCGCAACACCTACATCTCGCTGGACATCCTTTTTGTTCGTGGCGATGGCACGATTGCCAATATTGCCCGCAATACCACGCCGCTGTCGCTGGACATGGTATCCTCAAATGGGCACATCATTGGGGTTTTAGAGATTAATGGCGGGTTAGCCGAAAAACTTGGCATTGAACCAGGGGATAAAATCCTCCACCCTTTCTTTCAGGGAAAGGAAGCCAAATGAACAATAAAAATGAAATCCCTAAAGGTTTTGAGCCGATCAAATCTGAAAACCCTTTTGGAAAAGCTGTTGGCCCAATTTTCGAGAAAAAAGATGGTGATGGCTGGGTCCGCGGGTTCAGGGTCGGGGAAAATCATACCAACCAGGGCCGGATAGCCCACGGCGGGGTTTTAATGACCTTTGCCGATATTGTTTTGGCGCGCGCGGTTTTGGATGTTGCCCCCTTGCCCTTTGCCACGGTCCAGATGAGCTGCCAATTCGTGGCCCCGGCGCTGTGGGGGGCGTGGATTGAAGGCCGTGGCAAGGTAACGCGCCGAACCCGGGACCTGGTTTTTGTCTCTTGCGAACTTATCTCGGCCCAACCCCGATTTTTAATGCCACGGGTCTTTTTAAACTTCTTTAGAATTCGAAATAATTTAACTTAAACTATAAATAAAAAGCATTAATTGTTTCTAATGATTATTAGAAACCTAATTTTCTTTTAATTCGCCCCTAAAAATGATACTTTTTTGAGCGCGCATTTAGGGGGAGCATGTCACACACCATCAGGATAATGGAAAACGGCGGCATTCACCTTGAGTATGAAGGAATTGTCACGTCAAAAGAAACCAGCGTTACCGACGCCGCTATTTATAATAATCCAGACCATCCGTTAAGCCGGGTGCCGGTCATTATTGCCGACTTTTCTAAGGTAGATGCTATTGATATTTCTTATGAACAGCTTAGAAGTGCGGGCATTGCAGACCGGGAAATTTTGAAAAACAATCCGGGTCTGGTGTTTGCTGTTATCGCTGAAAGGGATCAGGCTTTTGGAATGGCCCGCGTCTGGCAGGCCTTTCTAGACGATCTTGCCCCCCATTCCAGGATTTTTCGAACCTTGGATGAGGCCCAGACTTGGCTGAAGTCACATAAAAAACTGGCCTCTTAGCCTAAATCCAGGCCCAGGCAAAATTTTAGTAGTGTTGTCCTAAGTCTCATGATAAAGACCAGCCATCTTCGTGTCGGGGAGTAGCGCAGCCTGGTAGCGCATCTGCTTTGGGAAAAGATTCCTCAGCCCGATTTCCTCTTTAAAATCAATGACTTATCGGTTTTGGCGGCGGGAGTGTGTCCTATATGTGACGCGATTGCCTCAAGAC
>JAZFRG010000293.1:0-2687 GCA_036445535.1 Sphingomonadales bacterium | reverse complement strand
CCGCCAGAAGGTCGGGGGAGGCCCCGCCGTATTTAATGCCATCGGCGCCGTCTTTTGCCAGATCCTTGACCCACGTAACCGCTTCATCCACGGTCATGTTGCCCCGGAAACGATCATGGACATTAATTCTAGGCGCGGTAATTTCGTTGCGCTGGGACCGACGCTTTTCGTTCATGGTCCAGTCGCGGCCATTGCCGGCACCGACCTCGCGGATTGTGGTAATGCCGTGGGCAAGCCACAGTTTATAGGCGTATTCCGCCGGTGCCGCTTCGCCGAACATAAACTGGCCAGTGTTCGAGATATGGGCATGGGCATTAATAAAGCCCGGCAAGACATAAAGCCCGGTGGCATCAATCTCGTAGGTCCCGGCTTCGGGCCGATCCTCAGGGTCGATATCCAGCATCGGCGCGCCGACAATCCGAACCTCAACAATCCGGTTGCCTTCAATAACAATATCCACCGGCCCAATGGCAGGCGCCCCGGTGCCATCGATCAGGGTTGCCCCCCGGATCACCAGGCGATCAAAGGGACCCTCACCTTCAGCGCGGTCAGGGGCGGCCTGAACGTTATCCTGGGCTTGAACTATGGTGCTGGAAGCCAGCGCATAAGAAAAAAGTGAAAGCAGTAAAAGTTTAACAATTGCCCGAGCGGCCATGGTCTTCCCCTGTTTGAATAAAACCCGAAAAAAGCTAGGTTAAAACCACAGGAAAAACAAGCGCTAAGGGTCAAAAATTATTTAGGGTCTGGGTCGCGCCGCAATGAAAATTGGCTGGATTCAGGAGGAAAGGCTGCGGCATGGTGGGGCCATGGAAAGACTTTTCGACGCCAAGCCGGTCGATTTGCATGCGGCCTTTTTAGGTTGGGTTAAAATCGCCCGCCGCTGTGTCGAAAACCCTCTCCGATACCCCATATCGCCTGCGGTTTTTCTCCTACCTGCAGACGATTTTTTCACCAACGCGGCCTCATACCCTAATTGACTTTTGACCCTAGTAACGAACCCGGTCAGAAAGCGCATCAAGGGCGCTGATGAAGGCGGTGCGTTTTTGTAGCTCGGTCAGTGAAATGGTCACCGAGCGGTCTTTCAGGCTAACCGTGGCCCCGGAAAAACGCTTTAACCTTGTGGCAAGCGCCAGCAGTTGGTCTTTTTCCCAAATTTCTATAACTATAGAGGTAGCAAGCCCGGTGTTGTGTTTAAACGAAATTGCATGGATGGCACTTTTGGGAACAATAAAATCACCTGCCTGCATAAAATGAAGGCCCTGTTCGGTGACCCGGTAGATCGGCCCTTTGAACCATATCTGGTTTAAAAGAATAACCAGATAAGTCAGCACCATCCCGACCATGGCGATGCCAAGGCCAAGAAATAATTCATCACCGTATTCCCTGAAAAAAGGCGGAATGTTGGGGTTTTCAGAGTTTCCCGCAAGGGTCAGATAGGTGAAAAGAAAAATATAGGTGATGACGGCTAAAATTCCCGACCAAACCAGAATAAGAAAAGTCAGCTTGGCCTTATTGGTGGCAAACTCAAATCCCCCCCCGGGAAACCTCATTTTTTTATTTCCATCCATTCCTTGTGCGCTTTCGCTTCAAATCCAGGCGGGCTCCCATAACGGTATGGAAAACAACCCTTCACCAGGGCTTCCACCAGTTACCACTATCTTTCATTTGGGTTAACCAATGGTTAAAAACAAGTATTCAGGGTCTGATTTCTGACCTTAACTCAATAAAATAATAAATATCATCCAAATAAATGAAACGACCTGGACCAGAAAGAAGCTAAACCGGAGCATTATAACCGGCCGGGTCTGGTTAATAAAAACATGGGTCAAGGTTTGCAACACGCGGGCAACGATCACTGTGATCGCCAAATTATCCAAAACCCGGGTGTCCAGACCAATAAACGAAAGCACACCAACAATGGTAGCGAAAATAACCAGGTTCTCAACGCAGTTTTTATGGGCCTGCAAGGCGCGCCGGTACCAACTATCTTCGGTTGGCGGGACATCGCTGGGGAAACCCCCTTTTGGGATTGTTCCGGTGATTACACACTTCCAGCGGTAAAAACCAGCGTAAAGAACCATGAGAATTGTCCAGCCCGCAAAAAGGATCAATACCATTAAAGGGGTTGTCATTTACGCTCTCTCCTTCAAACTCAAGAATAGCGCAGAAAAAAACCTGAGGAAACCCGCAAATAATCTTTTTGGTCCACCCCAAAGGTTGATTGCATCAAGCCGGACTTTTGGACTAGGTTCCGGACTCATTAATTTGGTCAAAAAGGGGAAATAATTTGATGCTGGAATGGCTGCCAATTGAAGCCTCACGGCTTTATCTTTTTTTAGGGGCATCGCTTGCGGTTCTTATAACACCGGGCATGGCGGTTCTCTATATTGTCGGCAATAGCCTTGATAGGGGTCCCCTGGCGGGCATTGTTTCCTCTTTGGGGATTTCATTAGGGGGAATTTTTCAGGTTTTTGGTGCCGCCCTGGGGGTAACGGTGCTACTCCAGACCTCGACCCTGGCCCCCATGATCATCACCTATTTGGGCGCCGGTTATTTTATTTATCTTGGCATTAAGCGCCTGAAAGAGCCGCCAGCAACCGAGATCCAACACCCTGGCAATAAACCCCTTATGGTAAAATTTTCATACAAGGGATGGTCATAAACCTTTTAAATCCAAAGGGCTGGCT
>JAZFRG010000292.1:0-2191 GCA_036445535.1 Sphingomonadales bacterium | reverse complement strand
TAATGTTGATCTTGCAAGGGGCTTTTAATTGGTTCCCGGAATATTTTTCATGGATTTTCTTAGGAATTTTTGCCTGGGGTTTTCTTGAAAGCCTGTTGTCTGCCTTTCAAAAGGGCATCCTGCAAGCGGTGATGATTTCAACCCTTAAAACCACGACAATGATTTTTACCATCCTTTTGGCGGCCACCATGTTCTCGCTGGTGTTCCGCGCCTTTGGCGGAGACGATTATATTGAAACCGTTTTGATGGCGCTGCCGGGTGGCGTTTTTGGCGCCATGATTGTGGTCATGATCGTGATGTTTATCCTGGGCTTTTTTCTGGATTTTATCGAGATTGTGTTTGTCGTAGTGCCGATCGTTGCCCCGGTGCTTTTAATCATGGGGGTCGATCCGATCTGGCTGGGGGTGATGATGGCGGTGAACCTGCAAACCTCCTTCTTGACCCCGCCGTTTGGTTTCGCGTTATTCTATCTCAGGGGCGTAGCCCCGAAAGCGGTGACCACCGGGCACATCTATAAAGGGGTCATTCCCTTTATCGGCATTCAGGTTTTTGCGCTATTTTTGTTAGCCCTGTTCCCTGAACTAGCAACCTGGTTGCCCGAAATAGTGTTTGGGTAGGAACGGCAATAGTTTCAATATTATATTTGTAAATTTTGCGGACAAATATACACTAAACCGGTTCCAAAGGTTTAGGAGGTTGAAACCTTGGAGAAAACTTTACAACTCTGGGATAAAATTCCGGTTCTGATCCGAGCTGTCATAATCGGGGGCATTGTGCTTGGTTTTGGAAATGTCCTGACCTCCATCATGTTAATGGGAAACATGAAACTATTGCCCGGGGTCCCGTGGGCCCTGCCGGCTACCCTGGTCGTCCTTTATTTGTTTTGGAAATATTGCCGAGGTTGGGGGTTTCCGGCCATGACCAGTGCCCGGCGCAAGAATTCCACGCGCACTTCAAATATAGGACCAAAAGTTTGGAAAAGTGTTTTTCTGTTCGGGGTCCCTGCCTTGGTTGCGATTGTTTCCTTTCGTCTATTGATGCCGAGCTTGTTTGCGGTTTCTCCGCCCGATTTTGGCGTTGACCTGACCCCTTTTTCACTGTTGACGGTTTGGGGACTTCTTGGTTCCGTGGCCGTTTCAGCGGCGGTTGTGGAAGAGATCGCTTTTCGCGGCTTTTTGCAAAAACCCCTTGAGGAAAAGTACGGAATCATGCCCGCTGTCCTAATCGTAGGCGTGGTTTTCTGGCTTGCTCATTTGAGCCACGCGGAATTGACCTATACCCACCTTCCATTTCATCTTCTGGTCAGCATCCTGTTGGGCTTTTTGGTTTATTATACAAAATCCCTGCTCCCGGCCATCGTCTTGCATGCAATCGGGGATTTGGTTTTGCTTCCCGTCTATCATTTCCAAAAACCGGATTTTATGTGGAAGGCTGTCATTGCTAATCCGGTTTGGGACGGGCAAATGACCGACACCTTTTTGATCTTTGGAGGGTTGTTGCTGGTAAGCTTAACTGGCGCGGCCTACGGCTTGGTTCGATTACGCAAAGCTCGTGGGAGATAAATAAACTTTATTAATCGAAACTTTTACGATTTGGAAAGCCCTTTGGCACTAATTTGCCGACCTGGCCGCGTTTGCCGAGCCAGAAATCAATTTCAGTCTCTGTCCGGGTGCGCCGCTCAGCCCCGCCCATGGTCCATGACAGGCCCTCTTCCAGTTTAAAGGTTTTGAGGTCGGCCAGGCCCCCTTGTTTGTAGCCTTGAAGCTTGACCCCTTGGCCGCGGGTAAGTTCCGGCAATTCAGAGACCGGGAACAATAGGAGTTTTTTGTTCTCGCCCAAAACCGCAACGGTATCCCCCGCCAAGGGCACGCAAAGCTTGGCAAAGACGGTGTCTTTAACATTCATTACCACCTTGCCGTTCCGAGTTTGGGCCAATAAGCCTTCCTGATCCGCAATAAAGCCTTTGCCGATATTTGAAGCAACCACCACTTTGGCGCCTTTTTGGAAGGGGAAGAAGGTGACAATTTCGACCCCAGCCTCCAAATCAACCATCAAACGCAGCGGTTCACCATGGCCCCTTCCGCCGGGCAATTGGTCACCCGTAACCGTATAAAAGCGGCCATTGGTGGCAAAGATCAACAACTTGTCTGTGGTATAGGCATGGAAGAAAAAACGGCCCTCATCGCCTTCC